>NZ_DLJW01000130.1:0-35496 GCF_002477705.1 Stenotrophomonas sp. UBA7606
GTGGTGTTCGGCATGTTCGCAGGCATCACCTACTGGTGGCCGAAGATGTTCGGCTTCAAGCTGGACGAGACCTGGGGCAAGCGTGCGTTCTGGGGTTGGTTCATTGGCTTCTACGTGGCCTTCATGCCGCTGTACGCCCTGGGCTTCATGGGCGCTACCCGCCGCATGCAGAGCTACCCGAACATGGACTACCAGCCGTTCTTCGTCGTTGCCGCTGTCGGCGCCGCGATCATCGCCCTGGGCATCCTGTGCCAGGTGATCCAGATCGCCGTGTCCATCCGCGACCGCAAGAAGAACGTCGACCTCACCGGCGACCCGTGGGATGCCCGTACCCTGGAGTGGGAAACCGCTTCCCCGGTGCAGTTCTACAACTTCGCCGTGCTGCCCAAGGGCGAGGAACTGGACGACTTCTGGCACCGCAAGCAGCGTGGCGAGGCATGGGTGCGTCCGGCCAAGTACAGCGACATCCATATGCCGAAGAACACCGGCACCGGCGTTGTCATTGGCGCGTTCAGCTTGGTGCTGGGTTTTGCGATGGTGTGGCACATCTGGTGGCTGGCCATCGTTGGCCTGGTCGGCATGATCGGTACCTTCATCTACCGCACCTTCGACAAGGACGTGGATTACTGGGTGCCGGCTGCTGAAGTCGAACGTATCGAGAACGAACACCACAAGCACCTGGTTGCCCAGGGCCTGGTGAAGAATGAGGTGAAGGCATGAGCACCAACGCCCACACGATGACCCACGCCTCCGCCGCGCATGCGGCGGGGCATGGCGATGACCATCACGAGCATCACGACACCAGCGAGAACACCGTCTTCGGTTTCTGGGTGTACCTGATGAGCGATCTGCTCATCTTCGCCACGCTGTTCGTGACCTACGTGGTGCTGTCCGGCGCCACCAACGGTGGCCCGTCGGCCAAGGACCTGTTCGAACTGCCGTTCGTCGCATGGGAAACCGCGCTGCTGCTGGTGTCCTCGCTGACCTTCGGCCTGGGCATGATCGCCATGCACCAGTCCAGGCAGGGCCTGATGTTCTTCTGGCTGGCTATCACCTGGCTGCTGGGTGCCGGCTTCATGGGCATGGAAATCTGGGAGTTCAACCACCTGATCCATAACGGTAACGGTCCGGACCAGAGTGCCTTCCTGTCGGCGTTCTTCGCACTGGTCGGTACCCACGGTCTGCACGTGACCGCGGGCCTGCTGTGGCTGCTGGTGATGTTCATCCAGCTCAAGCAGGACGGCCTGACCCAGCGCAACAAGACCCGCATGGCGTGCCTGAGCCTGTTCTGGCACTTCCTGGACCTGGTCTGGATCGGCGTGTTCTCTGTCGTTTATCTGTCGGGAGCGATGTAATGTCCGCACATGACAATCATGCACACGGTGCCGCTGGCGAGAGCCACGGCAGCGTCAAGTCCTATCTGATCGGCTTCGTGCTGGCTGCGGTGCTTACCATCATCCCGTTCTGGGTGGTGATGAGCGGTGGCATGTCCAGCTTTGCCACCGGCGCGGTGATCGTGGTTGCAGGCATCCTGCAGCTGCTGGTGCACCTGGTGTTCTTCCTGCACCTGGACCGCTCCTCGGCGGCCCGCTGGAACGTCAATGCCGGCATGTTCACCCTGGTGGTGATCGGCATCATCGTGCTGGGCACGCTGTGGGTCATGTGGAACATGAACTACCACATGATGCACTGAGCGTTCTGCTCGACGCTGGTGCAAGGAAGGCCGCCGCAAGGCGGCCTTCTTTTTTTCAGGGCAGCAGCGGCTGGAGCCTTCCGGCAGAGGTGGTCAATCCAGAGCAGCCTCGCTTCTGAACTGCGGAATGGGTCAGTTCTTCCGGTAAGGCTGGCGTCAGCTGGGAAGCACCGCTAGCCAATGCTCACGACCAGACGGCTATTGCTGGAGAGGGATATGGCTACCATCGGATCGTGCCTCAGCCGCGAGCCAATGGCATTGAACGCAAGCACCAGACAATAGTCCTGCGTATTGCGGAGCGTTCTGTGTCTGCGCTGGGCGTGTTGCCGAGCATGGCTCGGCACTACCGGCAGCGTTGGGATTCAACCGACCTTGCGCATGAACTCGGTGGCATCCATGGGACGGCCCAGGTGGTAGCCCTGCAATACGTCGCAGCCCATTTCGCCGAGGAAATCGCGTTGCGCTGCCGTCTCCACGCCTTCGGCGACCACCTGCAGCTGCAGTGAGCGGCCCAGCGCGATGATGGAGGCGACGATGGCGGCATCTTCGCTGTTGTGCTCAAGATCGCGCACGAAGGCACGATCGATTTTCAACTCGGTCGCCGGCATGCGCTTGAGGTACAGCAGGCTGGAATAGCCCGTGCCGAAATCGTCGATGGCGATCTGCACCCCCATATCGGTCAGTGCCTGCAGCATCTGCAGGGTTGCCTCCACATTCTTCATGGCCGTGCTTTCGGTCACTTCCAGGGTCAGCTGGTGGGCCGCGATGGCATGCCGCTGCAAGGTGCGGCGCACGCTGTCCACCAGGGTGGGGGAGGAGAACTGCATCGGTGACAGATTCACCGCCATCGTCCAATCCGCATTGCCGGCATCGTGCCACTGGCGCAGCTGTGCGCAGGCCTGGTCCAGTACCCACTCGCCGATCGGGATGATCAATCCGCTGCGTTCGGCAATGGGGATGAAGACATCCGGCGACAGCAGGCCCAGCTCGGGGTGCTGCCAGCGCAACAGGGCCTCGGCACCGCTGGGCCGCTGGTTGGCGGTCGGGAACTTGGGTTGGTAGTGCAGCACCAGCTCGGTGCGGGCGATGGCGCGGCGCAGGTCCTGCAGCAGGCGCAGACGTTGGCGGGTGCCAGCCTGCATGGTCGCGGTGAAGAAGGCATGGCCGTTCCGGCCTGCCTGCTTGACGTGGTACATGGCAGCGTCGGCATGTGCCATCAGCTCACGCTCGTCGTTGGCGTCTTCCGGATACAGCGCCACGCCGATGCTCACGCTGCAGATCAGCTCGGCATTGTCGAGCTGGAACGGCTCGGCCACGGCCGCGCAGATCTGCTCCGCCAGCAGGGCCGCATCGTCCGGGCTGTCTACAGCGGTAACGATCACGAATTCGTCGCCACCGAGCCGGGCAAAGGTGTCCTGCGCGCGCAGCAGGGCGCTTACTCGTTGGCTGAACTGCACCAGCAAACGGTCGCCGAGCTGGTGGCCGTAGGCATCATTGACGTTCTTGAAACCGTCCAGGTCGCAGAACATCAACGCCAGCCCATGGTCGCGCCGTTGCGCCTTTTCGATGGCCTGCTCGATGCGGTCCTGCAGCAGCATGCGGTTGGGCAGTTGGGTGAGTGGATCGTGCAGGGCGGCCTGCACCAGTTTTTCGTTGGCGTTGGCCAGTGAGTGGGCAAGGATGCCGGTGCGCAGCCGCATCTGCCGGTCGAACACCGACGCAAGCAGGGCAATGGCCAGGGTAGCCAGGGTGGTGACGATGACCAGCCCGGCCAACCAGTGCGTATCCAGGCCGCCGTCGCGCACCGCGCCGCATATCGCGCCTGCGGGGAAGCGCGCGGCGGCCATGCCGGTGTAGTGCATGCCAACGATGGCCAGGCCCATGACCAGCGAGGCCAGCAGCCGCATCGGCAGCACGTGGCGGCGTTCGCCGCGCAGTCGCATCGCGATCCACAGCGCAGCGCCCGACGCCGCGATGGCAATGACCAGGGACGCAGCAAACCAGGCCGGGTCGTAGTCGATGCCCGGCTGCATCTGCAGCGCCGCCATGCCGATGTAGTGCATGCCGGCGATGCCCAGCCCCATCAGCACCGCACCGGCGAGCAGGCGCCGCCCGGGCAGGTGCTCGTGCGACACCAGCCACAGCGCATAGGCCGAGGCGGCGATGGACGCGGCCAGTGAGTAGCCGGTCATCGCCAGGTCATAGCCCATCGGCACAGGCAGCTTGAAGGCAAGCATGCCGATGAAGTGCATCGACCAGATGCCCATGCCCATGGCCAACGCACCGCAGGCCAGCCAGATGCGGGCAGCCCGGCTGCCGCGGTTGGTGGCAACGCGGCCGGACATGTCCAACGCGGTATATGAAGCAAGAATCGCCACCAGCAGTGAGAAGGTGACGAGGCTCTGGCTGTAGCTGCCAGTCATTGAGATTCCAATGGGCCCGAAGCAGGAGGCCCCGCTGGACTAGCGGCCGCAGCCGGCCAGACTTTAGAGCGGTCGCAGTGTTTGCGACGGGCCTCGGCTATTCTGCTGCACCTGACTTCTCGACACAGTGAATATCTGCATGGCCAAGACCCGCAGCGCCTATGTCTGCAGCGAATGCGGCGCCGAGTACAGCAAGTGGCAGGGCCAGTGCACCGAATGTGGCGCATGGAACGTGCTCAGCGAGATCGTGCTGGAAACCGCAGCTGCCGCCAAATCGCCAGCGGCCCGCCGCAGCGGTTGGGCCGGCAAGGTCGAGGCACCGAAGATCACTGCATTGAAGGACGTCCAGCAGACCGATCACCTGCGTGTTTCCACCGGCATCGGTGAGTTCGACCGGGTGCTGGGCGGCGGCCTGGTCGAGGGGGCGGTGGTGCTGGTGGGCGGTGACCCGGGCATCGGCAAGTCCACCCTGTTGTTGCAGGCGGTGGCGAAGATGGCAGGCACCTTGCCGGTGCTGTACGTCACCGGTGAAGAGTCGCTGGCGCAGGTGGCTGGGCGCGCGGTGCGTCTGGACCTGCCCCTGGAAGGGGTCAACGCGCTGGCCGAAACCGGCGTTGAACACATCCTGCAGCATGCGGCCACGGCACGCCCCAAGCTGATCGTGGCCGACTCGGTGCAGACCTTGTGGACCGAGGCACTGACCGCGGCGCCCGGCTCGGTCAGTCAGGTGCGTGAGAGTGCCGCGCGGCTGGTGCGCTTTGCCAAGGAAACCGGCACCGCCGTGTTCCTGGTTGGCCACGTCACCAAGGAGGGCGGCATCGCCGGCCCGCGCGTGCTCGAGCACATGGTCGATGCGGTGCTGTACTTCGAGGGTGAAAGCGGCAGCCGTTTCCGTGTGCTGCGCGCGTTCAAGAACCGCTTTGGCGCGGTCAACGAACTCGGCGTGTTCGCGATGGGCGAGAAGGGCTTGAAGGAAGTACCCAATCCCTCGGCCATCTTCCTGTCCGGTGGCAGTACCCGCCAGCCCGGCAGTTGCGTGATGGTCACCCGCGAGGGCACCCGCCCGTTGCTTGTGGAAGTACAGGCGCTGGTCGACTCCTCGCCGTTGTCCAACCCGCGGCGGGTGGCGGTAGGCCTGGAACAGAACCGGCTGGCGATGCTGCTGGCGGTGTTGCACCGCCATGGCGGCGTGCTGGTCGGCGACCAGGACGTCTTCGTCAACGTGGTCGGTGGTATCCGCGTGCAGGAGACCGCGGTGGATTTGCCGGTGTTGCTGGCGGTGCTGTCCTCGCTGCAGGACCGGCCCTTGGCCGAGAAGACCATCGCCTTTGGCGAAGTGGGTCTTTCCGGCGAGATCCGCCCCGTGCCGAACGGCGAGGACCGCCTGCGCGAGGCGGCTACCCATGGCTTCAAGCGCGCCATCGTGCCCAAGGCCAATGCGCCCAAGGCCGGCGCGGTGAAGGGCATGGAAGTGATCGCGGTGGAGCGGCTGTCGCAGGCGCTGGAAGCCGCGATGGAGTGAGCCTAGTAATGCCCAGCCATGCTCGGCAGGGACGCTACCTGTAGTGCCGAGCCATGCTCGGCAGGGACGCTACCTGTAGTGCCGAGCCATGCTCGGCAGAGGCGCTATCTGTAGTGCCGAGCCATGCTCGGCAAGGGGCTTTCGCAAAGACCCAGCTTGTAGCAGCGGTGTAAGCCCCGAATCTGATAGTCGCTCCGATCCAGAGATGCCTGCAATTTCATCGCCGCCCGCTTCGCAGCTTACACCCCTCCCACAAGAGGGCGGTGGGTAGGTGCATTGGTGGGAAGGCCTTTGCCGAGCATGGCTCGGCACTACAGGCCGGGTCAGCCGCGGCCCAGCACCAGCTCGATGACGAACTGGCTGCCAAAGAAAGCCAGCAGCAACAGCGCCATCGCGCTCAGGGTCCAGTGCACCGCCTTGATGCCGCGCCAGCCATAGCGCCGGCGGCCAATCAGCAAGGTGCCGAAGACCAGCCACGACAGCACGCTGAGCACGGTCTTGTGCACCAGCTTCTGCGCCAGCAGGTTGTCGACAAACAGCACGCCGGTGAGCAGGGTCAGGGTCAGCAGGCTGAAGCCCACCGCGATCGTGCGGAACAGCAGGGTTTCCAGGTCGGCCAGCGGCGGCAGTGCGCGCAGCCAGGGGCGGAAATCGCGGCGACGCAGTGCACGCTCCTGCAGCCACAACATGACCGCCAGCAGCGCGGCGACGCTCAGCGTGGCATAGGCCAGCAGGGCCAGCCAGGCATGCAAGGCCAGCCGCCAGCCCAGCACCTTGCTCGGCTCATGGCCGTAGCCGTGATAGGCCAGCAGCAGGATCGCGGCCGTGGGGAAGACCAGTACGCCCAGCGCCGCCATCCGCCCGCGCGCACCAACGAAGGTGGTCAGCAGCGCCATGCCCAGGCCTACCAGCGACAAGGCGGCGAAGAAGTGCATGTCCGGGCCGCCGCTGGTGCGCAGGGCCACCAGCAGGTGGTAACCGCCATGCAATACCACGGCCGCGCCTGCGGGCAGCAGCCAGCCGCGGGAGGGGGCGCTGCGGTCTGCGCTAAGCCCGCGCACGAGCAGGGCCGTGGCCAGCAGATACAGTGCGGTGGCGATGAGAACGATTGTCATCGGCACAGTTTCGCACACGGGCCCGCCGCTGGCGACGTGATCCGCCAGTGGCGGCGCTGGCCGCTATACTTGGCAACTCTGTATCCACGCTCCGCAGGTTGCACCGTATATGTTCGAGTCACTGACCCAGCGCCTTTCCGGCACCATCGAGCGCCTGCGTGGGCGCGGCCGCCTGACCGAGGAAAACATCCGCGAAGCCACGCGCGAGGTCCGCATCGCCCTGCTGGAGGCTGACGTGGCCTTGCCGGTGGTGCAGGCGCTGGTCGAGAAGATCAAGGTGCGCGCGGTCGGCCAGGAAGTGCTCAAGTCGCTGACCCCGGGCCAGGCCCTGATCAAGGTCGTGCGCGACGAGCTGACCGCGGTGATGGGCTCGCAGGCCACCGACCTGAACCTCAACGTGCCGGCCCCGGCCATCATCCTGATGGCGGGCCTGCAGGGTGCAGGCAAGACCACCACCGTGGGCAAGCTGGCCAAGCACCTGAAGGAAAAGCGCAAGAAGAAGGTGATGGTGGTCTCGGCCGACGTCTACCGCCCGGCCGCCATCGAGCAGTTGAAGACGCTGGCTGACCAGGTCGGCGTGCTGTTCTTCCCGTCCAGCCCGGACCAGAAGCCGGTGGACATCGTCCGCGCCGCCATCGACGACGCACGCAAGTCCTTCGCGGACGTGCTGCTGGTGGATACCGCCGGCCGCCTGGCCATCGACGAAGCGATGATGGCCGAGATCAAGGCCCTGCACGCGGCGATCAACCCGGCTGAAACCCTGTTCGTGGTCGACTCGATGACCGGCCAGGACGCGGCCAACACCGCCAAGGCTTTCGGTGAGGCGCTGCCGCTGACCGGCGTGGTGCTGACAAAGACCGACGGTGACGCCCGTGGCGGTGCCGCGCTGAGTGTGCGCTACATCACCGGCAAGCCGATCAAATTCACCGGTACCGGTGAAAAGGTCGACGGCCTGGATGTGTTCCATCCCGAGCGTGTGGCCAGCCGCATCCTCGACATGGGCGACGTGCTGTCGCTGGTGGAGCAGGTCGAACAGCAGGTCGACAAGGACAAGGCACAGAAGCTGGCCGAGAAGGTCGCCAAGGGCAAGAAGTTCGATTTGAACGACATGCGCGACCAGCTGGAGCAGATGCAGAACATGGGCGGCATCGGTGGCCTGATGGACAAGCTGCCAGGCCTGGGCCAGGTGCCCGAGCACCTGAAGCAGCAGGTCAGCCAGAGCAAGGAAGTGCCGCGCATGATCGCCATCATCAACTCGATGACCAAGAAGGAGCGCCGCAACCCGGGGCTGCTCAATGGCTCGCGACGTGCCCGCATCGCGCGCGGCTCTGGCACCCAGCCGGCCGACGTCAACAAGTTGATGAAGCAGTACATGCAGATGGAAAAGATGATGGGCAAGCTTGCCGGTGGTGGCATGAAGGGCATGCTGCGCAACATGAAGGGCATGCTTGGTGCCATGGGCGGCGGCAAGGGCGGCGGCCTGCCGTTCCGTTGAGTGCGTTCCGGTGGGGGCGCTTGGGCGCGGCGCGCCTGTGCTTCCCTCGCCAAGGGACGCGGTAATTCCAAGCCCCTCTGCGCAGCCCTTCTTGCTCGACGTGAGAGGGGCGCCAAGCTCCCGCAGGTGCCGTGCAAGGTAGTCGTTGTTTCCCACCCGGAGGCAGTCGCCCATGAATCCTGCGATCCAGCAACGCGTTGATCGCTTCTGCACGCGCTTCGGTGTGGAGCTGCCCATTCTTCTCGCGCCGATGGCCGGTGCCTGTCCGGTGTCCCTGTCCGCGGCCCTGGCCAATGCGGGCGGCATGGGTGCGATGGGGGCGGTACTGTCCACCCCGCTGCAGATCGGCCAGTGGATGGACGATTTCCGGCAGCAGGCAACCGGGCCGGCCCAGGTCAACGTATGGGTGCCGGATCCACCACCGCAGCGTGATGCGGCCGCCGAAGCGGCGAGCCGGGGTTTCCTTTCGCAGTGGGGGCCGCCGGTGGATGTGTCGGCCGGTGATGCGGGCCCGGCGGATTTCGATGTCCAGTTCGATGCGCTGGTCGCGGCGCGTCCGGCGGTCGCCTCGACCATCATGGGCGTGCTGGCGCCCGCGCAGGTAAAGCGCCTCAAAGGTGCGGGCATCGCCTGGTTTGCATGTGCAACTACCCTGGACGAAGCACTGCAGGCACAGGCCGCTGGCGCCGATGTGGTGGTGGCGCAGGGCATGGAGGCGGGCGGCCATCGCGGTGCGTTTGATGCGGCCCAGGCCGAACGGCAGATGGTGGGCCTGTTCGCGCTGCTGCCACGCTTGGCGGACAAGCTGGAGGTGCCGGTGATTGCCGCAGGCGGCATTGGCGACGGGCGGGGTGTTGCGGCGGCCCTGCTGTTGGGCGCCAGTGCCGTGCAGATTGGTACGGCGTTCCTGGCGGCGGAAGAATCGGACATCGCCCCCGCCTGGCGACAAGCCTTGGCCGGTGCCGAACCGGAAGCGACCTGTGCCACCCGTGCCTTCAGTGGGCGCCTGGGGCGGGCGTTGGAGACGCCCTACGTGCGCGCTGCGGCCGCCGTTTCCGCACCCGTTCCACAGCCCTATCCGGTGCAGCGTGGCCTGACCGCCGCCATGCGCCGGCAGGCCGCGGCCGACAACCGGCTGGATGCCATGCAGGCATGGGCCGGGCAATCGGCGTGGATGGCGCGTTCCGCGCCGGCTGCCGAGCTGCTGGCCGCGATGTGGCGGCAGGCGAGGGCGCTGCTGTGACCTACCTGAGCTGCAATGGTCAGCCCATGGAGTCCGCGCTGACGCCAACGCTGCTGGTCAATTACGGCCATTTCACCTCGCTGCAGGTGCGCGCTGGGGCGGTGCAGGGCTGGGACCTGCACCTGCAGCGCTTACAGCAAGGCTCGCGCGAACTGTTCGGCACCGAGCTGGATGCGCGGCAATTGCAGGGCTGGTTGCAGCAGGCCCTGCAGGCGTTCGCGCTGGAAGATGCGTCGCTGCGGATCACCGTGTTCTCGAGTCAGTTCGATTTCCGCCAGCCCCTGCAGCCGGTGCCGCTGGACGTCCTGATCGGCCTGACGCCACCGGCAACCATGCCGACCACTGCGCGCGCAGTGCTGCCGGTGGTGTACCAGCGCGAGCTGCCGCACCTCAAGCACGTGGGCACCTTTCCCCTGTTCCACCTGCGCCGTGAGGCCATGCGGCAGGGTTTTGATGATGCGCTGCTGGTGGATGCCGATGGCCGGGTCTGTGAAGGCAGCACCTGGAACCTGGCGTTCTGGGATGGCGCACAGGTGGTGTGGCCACAGGCCGACGCATTGCGCGGTACGGCCGAGCAGTTGCTGGTCCGCAGCCTGGATGGCCTGGGGCAGGTTCAGCTGCAGCGTCCGGTAAGCCTGGAGGCCTTGCCCGGGTTCACTGGTGCGGTGGCCTGCAACGCGACCGGGCTGTGGCCCCTGGGCCGGATCGGCGGGCAGGTGTTCGAGCAGTCCGATGCCTTGCTGCGGCTGTTGCGGCAGGCGCTGACCCTGACGCCGTGGCGCCTGCCTGGCCAATCCCGGTAACTCTGGCGTAAGCCGTGCAGCCCTGATGTCAGCATCGAGGAGTTTTCGGGCACTCACACGCTTCAGCGAGGTTGGTATCAGTAAGTCATGAGACTTTCGGGCGCCCAGGCTTTGCGGCTTACGCCACCCCTGCCGTGGGTGGGGTTGGATTACGGGCAGGGCGCCGCTATAATCGCCGGCTTACCGCGCCATCCTGGCGACTGGGCAACATAGGAAAACACCACCATGGTCAAGATTCGACTGACCCGCGGCGGCGCCAAGAAGCGTCCGTTCTACCACATCATCGTTACCGACGTCCGTAGCGCCCGCGACGGCCGCAACATCGAGCGCGTCGGCTACTACAACCCGGTTGCCCAGGGCGCTGAACAGCGCGTTGTGCTGGACGTTGCCGCTGTCGACAAGTGGGTTGCCAACGGCGCTCAGCTGACCGACAAGGTTCGCAACCTGTACAAGGAAGCGACCAAGGCCCAGGCCACCGCGGCCTGATCCTGGCGGGCCGCGCGCAAGCGCGGCCCGACTGCTATATGAAGAAAGATATCGAGCGCCGGATCCTGCTGGGCAGGGTTGCCGGCGTTTTTGGTGTGCGCGGCGAAATCAAGCTCGAGTCCTGGACCGAGCCCCGTTCCGCCATTTTCAAATACCAGCCGTGGATCCTGCGTACCCCCGCGGGACAGGAGTCCGAGCTGACCGGCGTGCGTGGCCGGGATTCGGGCAAGACGCTGGTTGCGACCTTCCCGGGCGTGACCGATCGCGATGTGGCCGAGGCCATGCGTGGCACCGAGATCTACGTTGCCCGCAGTGCGCTGCCGCCGCCGAGCGCGGACGAGTATTACTGGGTGGATCTGGAAGGCCTGGACGTGCACACCGTCGAGGGCGTCAAGCTGGGCCAGGTGTCGCATCTGTTCAATACCGGCTCCAACGACGTGCTGGTAGTGCGCGGTGACCGCGAGCGGATGGTGCCGTTCGTGATGGACGATTTCATCAAGTCGGTGGATTTCGACGCCAACCTGATCGTGGTTGATTGGGATCCGGAGTTCTGAAGGTGCGTGGATTCGGAGGTCGGGATTCGGGATTCGCGAGCGGAGGGCGGGCAGTGTTGCCTTTGCGCTGCTGGCCTTTGAGCCCGCATCGCGCGAACGTTGTTTTCGTCTTTTGCGCACCCCGGCGCTGAGCGGCCACCGAGTAGCCTGCGTTTCCAAATCTCCAATCCCGACTACCCAATCCCAACCACAATGCGCATCGACGTCATCAGCCTGTTCCCCGAGTTCCTTGCCCAATCGGCCGCGCTGGGCGTGGTTGGTCGCGCGCAGGAGCGGGGATTGCTGGAACTGCACGGCTGGAACCCGCGTGACTATGCCGAGGGCAATTACCGGCGGGTGGACGACCGTCCGTTCGGCGGTGGCCCGGGCATGGTGATGCTGATCGAGCCGCTGCGGGCAGCCCTGGCGGCGGCGCGTGCGGCCGATCCGACCCCGGCGCCGCTGATCTACCTCAGCCCGCAGGGCCGGCCGCTGGACCAGGCCAAGGTGCGCGAGCTGGCGGCCTTGCCGCGGATGATCCTGCTCTGTGGCCGCTATGAAGGGGTGGACGAGCGCTTCCTGGCGGGCGAGGTGGACGAGGAGATTTCCATCGGTGACTACGTGCTGTCCGGCGGTGAGCTGGGTGCGGCGGTGATCATCGATGCGGTCACCCGTCTGCAGGACGGCGCCTTGAACGATGCCGAGTCGGCGGTGCAGGACAGTTTTGAAGGCGATGGCCTGCTGGACTGCCCGCACTACAGCCACCCGGCCAGCCATGCGCTGGGCGAGGTGCCGGACGTGCTGCGCTCCGGTAACCATGCCGCCATTGCCGCCTGGCGGCGCCAGCAGTCCCTGCTGCGCACCGCGTTGCGGCGCCCGGACCTGCTGGACGAGGCGGGCCTGAACAAGGCCGACCGCAAGCTGCTGGGCGAGGCCCGGCAAGCGCTTGCAGATTCGTTCAAGCAAGCTACTGGCGCCGGCGGCGGTCAGTAGGTTAGAATTGCGAGTTCCCGTCGGCTGAATGGCCTGATGTGGAGCCAGAACAATAACGTGCAGCGCAATCCGGCGACTGTATAAGCCTAAGCTGTCGATCAGACACGCCCACCCCGAACAATCGGTGTAACCCAATGAGCAAGCTGAACAAGTCCATCGTCGCGGAATTCGAATCCGCCCAGATCACCCGCGAACTGCCGAAGTTCAGCCAGGGCGACACCGTCGTGGTGAACGTGAAGGTCAAGGAAGGCAACCGTGAGCGCGTGCAGGCATACGAAGGCGTCGTCATCGGCACCAAGAATGCTGGCCTGAACTCCGCTTTCACCGTGCGCAAGATCTCGCACGGCTACGGCGTCGAGCGCGTCTTCCAGACCCACAGCGCCATCATCGACTCGGTCGAAGTGAAGCGCCGCGGTAAGGTTCGCGCCGGTAAGCTGTACTACCTGCGTGGCCTGGAAGGCAAGGCTGCCCGCATCAAGGAAGACCTGGCTGCTGCCCAGCAGGCCAAGGCTGCTCGCCTGGCTGCCAAGGCCGCCGAGTAATCCCGCCAACAGGCCCCGCCTGTTTGCACAGCAACGGCCACCTTCGGGTGGCCGTTTGCGTTTGTGAGGTTGGGTGAAGGTTGAAAGCTGGGAAAGCTTTGAGGTTCTCAAGCTTTGAAGCTCAGAAGCTCAGAAGCGTAGAAGCGTAGAAGCGTAGAAGCGTAGAAGCGTAGAAGCGTAGAAGCGTAGAAGCGTAGAAGCGTAGAAGCCCCCTCATCCGCCCTCCGGGCACCTTCTCCCGCAGGCGGGAGAAGGGACAGCTGGGCTTTTCTGCTATCGGATAGTTGGCTGCGCAGAGCACAAGCAATGCACCAGCCCCCAGCAATGCCAGTCTTCCCTTCTCCCGCTTGCGGGAGAAGGTGCCCGGAGAGCCTGCCCCCGCGAAGGCGGGGGAGGGATGAGGGCGTTTTTGATCCTTGCTCTGGCTTTCCGCCATATGGCCACTCAGCGGAAATGCGCCTCGATCTGCTCCAGCGTCTTGCCCTTGGTTTCCGGCAGCCAGAACGCGGCAATCAGGAAGAAGGCAAACGTACACGCCGCCCAGAACAGGAACATGCTGGCGTAGCCGTAATGGCCCACCGTCGGCAGGAACACCGCCGCGATCGTGGTCGACACGAATTGGTTGATCAGCAGCGCGATGCTCATGCCGTTCGAGCGGATGCGGTTCGGCATCAGCTCCGACAAGGCCAGCCACACGCATACACCCGGGCCGACGGCGAAGAACGCCACGAATACCAGGATGCAGGCCGCCACTGCCCAGCCGTGCGAAGCCGGCGGCACCGCGCCAATCCAGGCCTGCTCGATGCGTAGCGGCGCATCGGCGGCCGCGCTCGGGTCCGGGAACGGATTCAGATGCAGGCTGCGGAAGAAACGCCCGATCACACTGTCAGCACGCACCGTACCGGAGCGCTCGATCAACAGCTGCTGATCACTGGGATTGTCGCTGCGCAGTGAACGCACATCGCTGAAACCGCCGTAACTCCACGACACCGTCAGCTGCGACGGTTGCCCATCGCGATTGCGGGTGCCGGCGAGCTGGTGCCAGTGCGCCGCGTCCAGCTGCAACTGCAGGCCATCGGCCTGCACCGCGCGCTGCAATACCTGCTGCACATCGGCGCGGCCCTGCTCGGCCTTGAAGAACAGCATCGCTGCCGCCAGCAGGGCAAGACAGATGCCGCCACTGCCGATCATCAGCAGGAACTTGCGGCCCTTGCGATCCACCAGCAACAAGGCGACCAGCGTCATGATCACGTTGAGCAGTTTGATCGCTACATCCGCGCCGTTCGCAGCGGCACCGGGCAGACCAGCCTGATTGAGGATGTTGACCGCGTAAGCGAGGATCGAGTTGATGCCGGTGGCCTGGGTGAAAGCCAATACCAGGCAGGCCAGTACGAACGGCACCATGTAGCGGCGGCTGAAAAGCCGATCGCGCTCGCCTTCCGCCTTCGCGACGACTGGATTCTGGATCTGCGCCAGCGTGGCTTCCACCTGTGACGGCGGCAGGGTCGCCTGCAGGCCGCGACGTGCGGCATCGATGCGACCGCGACGTGCCAGCCAACGCGGTGATTCGTTGAGCCAGAACAGGCCGATGCAGAACACCACGCCCGGCAACAGGCAGGTCCAGAAAATCGTGCGCCAGGCCTGATCCTTCACCGCGAACAGATGCTGTGCCTGCTGCACCAGGGGCAGGTTGCGCACCGACTCGGTTGCTGCATCCACCGAATGTGCCTGGTACAGGCCAATCAAGGCGGCCAGCACCAGCCCAACCGTCAGCAGCAGCTGGAACATCGCTGCGCCGCGACCGCGTCGTTCCGGTCCCAGCACTTCGGCCAGATACAAAGGCACCACCACACCGATCAAACCACCGCTGATGCCTTGCAGCAGGCGCCCGAGCAGCAGCGGCGTATAGCCGGAGGCCAGCGCCATGATCGGGATGCTGGCGGTAAACAGCAGGCCAGCGAGCATCATCGCGCCACGGCGGCCGATCAGGTCGGCGATCATGCCGGCGAACAGCGACGACAACACGCTGCCCAGCAGCACCGCGGCAACCACGAAGCCCATCTGCTGACTGCTCAGCTGCCACGCGTGACTGGCGGTGGCCTCCAGATAGGGCAGGGCGCCGGCAATGATGCCGATGTCGATGCCGTACAGCAGGCCGCCCAGACCGGCGATGAAAAGGAGATAGCGCACGGGCCAACGCGGCGCGGCGTCGCTGGCGGGCACGGCAAAAGTGGTGTCGGTCATCGGCGCGTTCCTGGGGCAAGATTTTGTAGTGCCGAGCCATGCTCGGCTTGCCGCGCGGATGCGCGGCGTGTTCCGGTGACACGGCTATCGGAACGGAAGGCTGCCGAGCATGGCTCGGCACTACATGGAGCGGGTCAGTTTGGGTCGACCGGGTGGCCGGCTATCCATACCTGCTGCAACTTCAATTGCGGGTCCAGCACCACCATGTCCGCGCGCAGGCCCGGCGCGATGCGGCCGCGGTCTTCCAGGCCCAGGTAATCGGCCTGGATGGTGGAAACACGTTGCGAGGCGTCGGCCAGGTCCAGGCCGACATCGACCAGATTGCGCAGCGCCTGGTCCATGGTCAGCGCGCTGCCGGCCAGCGAGCCGGTGGAGAGCCGCACGCAGCCCATGCACTTGTGCACGCGCTGCTCGCCCAGCGCGTATTCGCCATCGGGCATGCCGGTGGCGGCAGTGGCATCGGTGACCGCATACAGGCGCGGGATCGCGCGCAGGGCCATGCGGATCGCGCCGCGATGCACATGCTGCAGGTCGGGAATCAGTTCGGCGTATTCGGCATGCGCCAATGCCGCTGCAGCGATGCCTGGCTTGTAGTGATCGACGCCGGTCATGCCGTTGAACAGATGGGTGAAGCCGACGGCGCCAGCCTGCAAGGCGGCGACCGCATCGTCGTACGTGCCCGCGCTATGGCCGACCTGCACGCGGATGCCCATCGCGGCCAAGGCGGGAATCAAGGCGGTGTGCTGGCCGATTTCCGGCGCAATCGTCAGCACCTTGATCGGTGCCAGTGCATGCAGGTGCTGCACCGATTCAAGGGTTGCCTCCAGGGTGCGTGGCGGTTGTGCGCCCAGACGCTGCGGGCTGATGAACGGACCTTCCAGATGCACGCCGATGATCTGCGCGGCATCCGCATCCGGCGTGGCCATCACCTGCGCAACACCGCGCAGGGCGTTCTCGATCTCGGCGTACTCGGCGGTCATGGTGGTGCCGAGCAGGGTGGTGGTGCCGTAGCGGGCATGGGTGTGGGCGATGCGGCGGGCGACATCGCCGCCCTGCATCAGGTCCACACCCGCCGCGCCATGCACATGCAGGTCGATGAAGCCGGGCAGGATGATCGGCAGATCGCCGCCATTACCTGCGTGGTCTTCCACCTCCAGCGTGCGCAGCTGCTGGTCGAAGTGGACGTGGCCGCGGCGCCAGCCCAAGGGAGTGAGAATGCGGCCGAACAGGCTGCGGATAGCGGTCATAGCGGTGGCTCGGCGGTGATCACTTCGATGCCCTGGCGCTGCAGTCCCTCGCGGGTGGCATCGTCGATGCCGGTATCGGTGATGATGGCGTGGATCTGGTCGAGGCGGGCGATGCGGTGCAGGCTGACCCGGCCAAATTTCGAGGCGTCGGTCAGCACCACGATACGCCTTGCGCGCTCGACCATGCGGTGATTGAGGCGGGCTTCGGCTTCGTCATGGGTGGTCAGGCCGAACTGCAGGTCCAGACCATCCACGCCAAGGAACAAGGTGTCGAAGCTGTAGGAGGTAAGGCTGGCCTCGGCCTGGCTGCCCTGCAGCGACAGCGACTGCTTGCGCAGCAGGCCGCCGGTCAGCAGCACGTTGACGGCCGGTGCGTTGGCCAGTTCCCAGGCAATGTTCAGACCATTGGTCATCACCGTGACATCGCGGTGGTCGCGCAGGTGCCGGGCCAGGGTCATGGTGGTGGAGCCGGAGTCGATGATGATGTTGTCGCCGGGTTGCACCAGCTGCGCGGCGCGCATGCCGATGGATTCCTTCAGCGACAGGTTCAGCGCATCTTTCTCGTGGATGTCCTGTTCCTGCGGCGGCATCCGCACCAGCGTCGCGCCACCGTGGGTGCGCGTGGCCAGGCCCTGGGCCTCGAAATGGCCCAGGTCGGTACGGATGGTCACCGCCGACACCCCGAACTGTTCAACCAGTTCGGCAACCTGCACCGAGCCTTGGTCGATCAGGCGTTGCAGGATCTGCTGTCGGCGGGGACGGGTATTGCGCATGGTCAGCTCTCGTGTGCGTTTGAAAGCGGAGATTAACCGTTCGCAAGGTTTTGGGTGTGCAAACTTTCGCTTTGCTTGCGCGCACCTGCCTGATTGGCGCTGCAGGCGCGCGCATATTCGCCCAGGCACTGGCCGACGCGATGCTGCACCAAGGCCGCGGGGGTTGCGGCCAGCCGGCCCTCGCGCACGGCCACGTACTGGCCGGGCAGGTATTGGCTGAGCAGCACCAGCGGTGGGGTGTGCTTTTCGAGGTTGGCGAACAGGGTCTGCACCGCCTGCAGCAGTTCCGGCTCACCCCAGTAGTAGCGGCAGCGGTCGCTGAAGGCGTAGGCGCGCAGGAGACGCAGCGTGGCTTCGTCGCCGTGGTAATGCGCTTGCCAGTTCTTGGGCTTGGCCAGCATCACTTGTTCCAGCACCTGTGGCAGCTTCGAGCACTGCGCGGCGGGCAGCAGTTCGGCTTCGATCGCGGCGAGTGCGAACAGCGCTTCGCGGTAGGCAAACGTTGCCGCGGGGCCAACCTTGAGGATGGCGAAGTGATCGCGCACCAGTGCGTGCAGGCCGGATTCGCGCTGGTAGTCGGTGGAGTGCGCTTCGAACACGATGCGCGGCTGCTGTTCAAGGAAATCGGCCAGCTCGCTGGCAGCGGCGGCGTCGTATTCGTGCACGCTGCTGTGGTCGAAGTCCACGCCCGGCTGCACCACCATCGCGATCACGCGCTGCCACGCATCGCGCAGTTCCGGTGTGTCGAAGGCCTGCTGGTGGATGGCCAGCGTCTGCGCGGCCGCGGCCGGCGTGGTCACCGCCAGGCCGCCTGCCAGCGAGGCTTCGCCACCGGGGATCGGCACTTCGGTACCGATCACGTAGACCGGCGGCGGCAGGCCATTGGCCTTGGCGGTGGCTTCGGCAATGACCGCCAGCTCGGCCGAGCGCGCGGCGACAGCGGCATCGGGCAATGGGGTCGGGTCATCTGCGCAGGACATGCTGCAGTCCAGATGGATCTTGTGGAAACCGGCGGCGACATAGGCTTCGATCAATACGCGCGCATTGGCCATCGCTTCGGCGGCTGGCTGCTTCTGCCAGGCGTTGGGACCGAGATGGTCGCCGCCCAGGATCAGCTGCCCGCGCGGGAAGCCTTCTTCATCGGCGAGCGTTTCCACGTAGGCGCGGTACTGCGGCGGGGTCATGCCGGTGTAACCGCCGAACTGGTCGACCTGGTTGGAAGTGGCTTCGATCAGCAGCACGGTGCCGTGCTGCGCGGCCACGTGCATGGCCGCGCGCAACACCTGTTCGTTGCTGCAGCAGACGCTGTACAGGCCGACGTTGTGGCCTTGGCGATGAGAGGCAAGCAGGGATTGCAGCGGTGACATGGTCAAGCTCCGGGAATCAGGTAAGCGGGTTGGCAGGCGAGCAGGGCGGCACCACGGGCACCGCCGGCATCGCCGAAGCGCGGTGGCACGATGGGCGGCACTTCCACGCCGTTGAACAGATGTGCGGCGATGGCTGCGGGCAGCTGTTGGTAGAGCGGCGCGTACTGCGACAGACCGCCGCCGAGCACGATGACGTGCGGGTCCAGCGCGAGAATCAGGGCGGCGAAGCTGTGGCCGAGCAGGTCGCGGTGGATGTCCAGTGCCTGCATGGCACGGATGTCGCCGGCCTCGGCCTGGGCGATGACCTCGCTGGCGTTGGCCGCAGTGCCGCCGAGGTGGCGTTCGATCATGGCCACGCCGCTGCCGGAGACATAGCGTTCCACGCAGCCGCGCAGGCCGCAGCCACAATCCAGCAGCGGCAGACCATGCCGTTGCAGCAGGTTGGCTGGCACGCTCCAGTGGCCCCATTCGCCGGCCAGGCCGTTGAAGCCGCCGACCAGCTTTCCATGCAGGCAGTAACCACCGCCGGCACCGGTGCCGAGGATGGCGCCGAACATGCTGGCGTAACCGTCAGCCGCACCGCCGTGCGACTCGGACAGCGCAAAGCACTGCAGGTCATTGCCGAAATACAGCGGCCGCTGCAGGCGCGCCTGCAGGTCGGTGCTGACGCATTGGCCGGTCAGCGCCGGCACATTGGCACTGAGCTGGCGGCCACTGCGGCGCTCGCGCACGCCGGGCAGGGCGATGCCGATGGCCTGCGCGCGTTGGCCGAGCTCGGCATCGGCGTCGGCCACCAACGTTTCCACTGCCTGCAGGAAGCCGTTGTAATCGCCCTGCGGGGTGGCGATGCGTTTGCGCCACGCAACCTGCAGGGTGGCATCGCAGGCCACCAGTTCAATCTTGGTACCGCCAATGTCGATGCCGTAGCAGGCCGGGGCGCGGGTATCAGCCATGGTGGATGGTGACGCCCTTGACCACGCGGTTGACGGTGCCGTCCGGGAACGGATTGTCGGGGGTCAGGCCGAGCGCGGCCGAACGCTGCAATGCATACAGCTGCGCGAACGGCAGCCATACCGGCGCCAGCCAGGCGTCGGGCAGGGCCGGTACCGGCAGGGTGTAGTCATCGTTGGTGCCGATATCCGAATGCGGGCCGATCGACAGCACCTTGCCGGCCACGCCATCACCGCGCAGCTCTTCCAGCAGGTCCTGTTCGTAGCGACGCGCCAGCGGTTCAACGCTGCGCAGCACGACGACCAGGGTTTCATCATTGAGCGTGGACTTGGGGCCGTGGCGGAAACCCAGCGGCGTATTGGCCAGCGCCAGCACGCGGCCGGCAGTGAGTTCCAATACTTTCAGCGCGGCCTCGCGGGCCAGTGCTTCCAGCGGACCGCTGGCCAGGTAGATCACCCGGTTGTACGGCTGCGCGGCCAGTGCGGCGACATCGGCGTCCCAGTTGTTCAAGCCCTGGCGCGCGAGTGCGGCAACCTGCTGGAGGCGCTGCACACGCTCGGCCCACGGCGCGCCGTCGAACACGGTCAGTGCGGCCAGCACCATGCAGCTCAGGCTGCTGGTCATGGCGAAGGCGCAGTCGCAGCTGGCGGCGGGCATCAGCAGGGTGCAGGTGTCGGCACGGCCGGCACCACGGCGGGCCAGTTCGCCGTCGGCATTGCAGGTGATGTCGAGGAAGCGGGCATCGTCGACATCAGCGCGGACGCGATCGACGGCGGCCACGCTTTCCGGGCTGGAGCCGCTGCGGCCGAACGACACCAGCAGGGTCGGGCGGTCGCGCTGCAGGTACAGCGCCGGGTGGGTGAGCAGGCTGGTGGTGTGCACCGCGCGTATTTCCGCTGGCCACTGCGCGTTGAGGGTGTCGGCCACCATCTCGGCGATGAAACCGGAGCTGCCGGCACCGGTGAAGATCACCCGTTGGCGCGGGTCGGACAGGCGCTGGCCAAGGAAGTCCTGCAGGCGCGTGCTGGCCTGTTGCAGATCACTGGCGAGGGTTTCCCACAGCACCGGCTGCTGGGCGATTTCGGTGGCGGTATCGGCTCCGCCCAGGCGCTGCCAGGCGGTCAGATCGTGAAGCAGGGTGGCATCCATGTGTGTTTCCTGATTGACCAGCGCACGATCTTTCTTTTCTTTCGAAATGTCAAATAGCGAAAGCAAATCGAAAGAAATTTATAGGGCGTGCTTGCTGCTCATGGGAATGGTCCCAAGCGAAAGATTTTCCGGAAAACGCTTTCGCGGCAATGAATACGGGCTTTCGCGCAATATGAAACTTGGTGCTTTGCACCATCTTTCGTTTGTAAGAAATCCTACTTACTTTTGGCTTTCATTTTGTTGACATCTTTCGATTTGCTGCCCTAGAGTCGGCGCACTGGGTTTTGAAACGCCCGTTGAACGGGTTGGAGGCAAGGTGGAACACTGCGTTCGTCAATCGCCGCTGCTGCTGGCGCTGCTTTCGGCCTTGTGGTTGCCGGCAGCGACCGCACAGGCCGAGCCCATCGGCAATCTGCGCTCCGTCACCGCCAGCGATGGCCGCGACGGCGTGCGTGGCTGGGACGTACGCAGTGACAACGGCAGCACCCTGCGCATCGAGGTGTTGGCCAACGACATCGTGCATGTGCAGGCCGGCCGCAACGGCAAACTGACCGGCGCCGGCGACAAGGCCGCGCCCATCGTGTTGCCGCAGCCCGTGCAGCAGGTGCAGGCGCAGCTGGAAGAAGACGCGCAGGAAATCCGCGTGCGTACCCCGGCGCTGGTCCTGCATGTGCAGCGCCAACCCCTGCAGCTGCGGCTGGAGCGTCTCGACGATGGCAAGGCGGTGTCGCTATGGCAGGAACAGCAGCCGCTGGACCTGTCCGCCGAGCAGAGCGTGCAGGTGCTGTCCTCGCAGGCCGATGAAGCCTTCTACGGCGGCGGCCAGCAGAACGGCCGTTTCCAGTTCAAGGGCCGCGAGCTTGAAGTTTCCTATTCCGGTGGCTGGGAGGAGGGCGACCGCCCGAGCCCGGCACCGATGCTGCTCAGCTCACGCGGCTGGGGCATGTTGCGCAATACCTGGAGCGACGGCAGCTATGACCTGCGCCAGCCGGACCAGGCCACGCTGCTGCACCGCGAGGACCGCTTCGACGCCTATTACTTCGTCGGCAATGATCTGCAGCGGCTGCTGGAACGCTACACCCAGCTGACCGGCCGGCCGAACATGGTCGCGCGCTGGGCGCTGTCCTACGGCGATGCCGATTGCTACAACGACGGCGACAACATCAAGAAGCCCGGCAGCGTGCCCGAAGGCTGGAGCGATGGCCCCACCGGCACCACCATCGACGTGGTCAACAGCGTCGCCGCCAAGTACCGCGAAAACGACATGCCGGGCGGCTGGATCCTGCCCAACGATGGTTACGGCTGCGGTTACAAGCAGTTGCCGGAAACCGTGCAGGGTCTGGCCAAGTACGGTTTCAAGACCGGCCTGTGGACCGAGAACGGCGTCGACAAGATTGCCTGGGAAGTCGGCAAGGCCGGCAGCCGCGTGCAGAAGCTGGACGTGGCCTGGACCGGGCAGGGCTATCAGTTCGCGATGGATGCCAACCGCCAGGCTTTCGACGGCATCCTCAATAATTCCGATTCGCGCCCGTTCCTGTGGACGGTGATGGGCTGGGCCGGCATCCAGCGTTATGCGGTTGCCTGGACCGGTGACCAGAGCAGCAGCTGGGACTACATCCGCTGGCACGTGCCGACCCTGGTGGGCTCCGGTCTGTCGGGCATGGCCTATGCCAGCGGCGATGTCGATGCGATCTTCGGCGGCAGCGCCGAGACCTTCACCCGTGACCTGCAGTGGAAGACCTTCACTCCGGTGCTGATGGGCATGTCCGGCTGGTCGTCGAACGCGCGCAAGCACCCCTGGGCCTTCGATGAACCCTACCGCTCGATCAACCGCGACTACCTCAAGCTGAAAATGCGCCTCACCCCGTATATGTACGGGCTGGTGCATGACGCCGCACAAAGCGGCGCGCCGCCGGTGCGTGGGCTGATGTGGGACTACCCACAGGACCCGCACGCGCAGGACGAAACCTACAAATACCAGTTTCTGCTGGGCCGCGACCTGCTGGTTGCGCCGGTCTACCGCAGCCAGGCGGCAAGCCGTGGCTGGCGCCGCGACATCCATCTGCCGGCGGGCGGCTGGTACGACTATTGGGACGGCCGCCATCTGCAGGCCGGTGCTGCCGGCAAGCAACTCGACCGTCAGGTGGAACTGGCGACACTGCCGGTATTCGTGCGCGCTGGCGCGATCCTGCCGATGTACCCGGAGATGCTGTTCGACGGCGAAAAGCCGCTGGATGAAGTGACCTTCGATCTGTATCCGCAGGGCGAATCCAGCTACACCTTGTACGAAGACGATGGCAGTACCCGCCGCTACCAGAAGGGCGAGTCCAGCACGCAGCAGATCCGCGTGCAGGCACCGGCGCAGGGCAGTGGCCCGGTGCAGGTGGAGATCGCGCCGGTACAGGGGGCGTATCAAGGTCAGTTGGCGCAGCGTCGCTATGGCCTGCGCGTGTTGAATCGCACTGCACCGACGGCCGTGCAGCTGGATGGCCGCGCGCTGCCCAAGCTGGCGGATGCCGCTGCATTGCAGGCAGCCAGCGAAGGCTGGTACTTCGATGGCAAGGAGCGCAAGGGTACCTTGCATGTGCGTACCGCGACGCAGGACATCCGTGCGCCGTTGAAACTGCAGCTGGATTTCCCGGTCGCCGCCGCGTTGGCTGACGACGCTTTCCCGAACGCACCGGAGTTGGGCCGCGCGCTGCCGTCCGACAGCCTGCTGGTGGTCAACCGTCCGGCCGAAGAGCCTGGCCATCCGCTGGAAAATGCCTTCGACGACGATCCGGCCACCTGGTTCCGCAGCGTGCGCAACCAGGCCATCCGCACCGGCGCCCACGAATGGGTGGTGGGCTTTGGCGAGCGCAAGCTGATCGACGGCATCGAGCTGGCCCCGCGCAATGACCAGCACTGGAAGCACGGCCAGGTACGCGATTACGAAATCTACATGGCCGACAGCAACGGCGAATGGGGCAAGCCGATTGCCACTGGCCGCCTGCAACTGAAGCAGGAACTGCAGCGCATCGACTTCCCCGCCCATGCCGGCCGCCTGCTGCGCTTCCGCGTGCTCAGCGTGCAGAACCCCGACGGTGACGGCGCAAGTGGCGCCGATCCGATGGTGACCGCAGCGCAGGGCAACACCGCACGTGCGGTGGATGCACTGCAGCCGCGCGATGTTGGCCCGATTGCACTATCCACCTTCCACATCCTCGAGCAGCAAACGGCCGAGCGGCCGGCGCGGCAGCAATACCTCTCCCAGCTGCCGCTGCCGGCCGTATTGGCCACCCAGGTGCATGCCGATCGTTCGTTTGCCGCCGCTGTGCCGATGCGCATGAACGGCCTGCAGTTCCGCCGTGGCCTCGGCGTCGGCGCGCAAAGCCGCATCGACATGAGCTTGAAGGGGCAGTGGAAAATACTGCGCGCCGACCTCGGCGTCGACGACCAATGCCGTCAGGCCGGCGGACTCCAGTTTCAGGTCTGGGGTGATGATCGCCTGCTCTATGACAGCGGCTTCGTCAAAGCGCCGGGGGTGGTCAAGCCCGAGCTCGACATCCGCGGCCTTTCCCGACTGAGCCTGCGCACCTTGGGCGCGCAGGGTAGCCAACCGTCCCAGGTCTGCGCCAACTGGGCCAATGCCGTACTGATCGGCGAGGAGGGCGATTCCGCCGACATCCTCGCCCCATGACCCACCCGTAACACCGCTCTTCCCCCGGAATACCCCAGCTACGGCCCGCAGGCCGTGGCATGGGATCGCTTTGCCCGCCAACTGTTGTTTTTTTGCGTGCCCTTGCCAGGAGAGAACCCCGATGTTGCCAGCCAATCGCAGTGCCAAACGCTGTTTGCCAGCCCCGCTATCGTTGGCTGTTGCCAGCGTGTTGTTCGCCATCGCCGCACCTGCGTTCGCGCAGGACAGCAGCAACAAGGACAAGGAAAAAGCCACCGAGCTTGCCCGTGTCGAAGTCACCGGTTCCAACATCCGCCGCAGCGATGTGGAGACTGCCTCGCCGGTACAGGTGATCAGCAAGCAGGACATCGAGAACATGGGCGCGCGCACGCTGTTGCAGGTGCTCGATAACCTGCCGGCCGCACGCCCGGGCCAGGTCGATTCCAAATCCTTGTTTACCGGTTCCGATGGCGCCTCGCAGGCCAATCTGCGCGGTCTCGGCGCACAGGGCACACTGGTGCTGTTGAATGGCCGTCGCCTGTCGTATTACGGTGCACCGGCGGGCTTCCAGACCCAGTTCGTCAACATCGATGCCATTCCTGCCGCCGTCATCGAGCGCATGGAAGTGCTGACCGATGGTGCCTCGGCGGTATACGGCACCGATGCGGTGGCAGGCGTGATCAACGTCATCACCAAGCGCAGCTACCAGGGCCTGGAACTGAGCGGCACCTGGGACACCGCACCGCGCTTTGATTCCTATGGCGAGACGCAGGCCAGCATCACCGGCGGCTTCGGCGACATGGACGAGGACGGTTACAACGTCTACGGCAGCGTCAACCTGTACGACCGCAACGGCATCCCCAACCGCGAGTGGTACCTGAAGCATCCGAAGCAGTACTACGTCAACAATCCGGACTACATCAAGAACCTGCGCCTGGACACCGGCAGCGCACCGGGCGTGTTCAATCCCGGCTATTACTACGCCATCGACCCGGTCACCAAGGCGCGTGTGGATGAAGCCGCACCGGGCTGCGAGAACGTGCTGCAGGTGGCCACCGGCACCCGCTGCATCTGGCAGGACTGGATGACCAGCCAGATCAATGGCGGCGCCGACACCAAGCGCCTGACCGCCTACCTCAACGGCCACTTCCGGGTGAATGACAGCACCGAGGCATTTGCCGAGCTCACCTATACCGACATCGACCTGCGCGCCAATGGCGGCACACCGCGTGCCTACGGCACCACCACCGGCAACCCGCAGAGCTGGTTCTCGCGCAACACCGGCAATACCGTCAATCAGTTCCTCACCCCGTGGCTGGGCCCGAACAACGAGTACAACCACGCCAGCCCCGAGCTGAAGGCCTTGATGGGCGGCGTGGTCGGCCTTGGCTACCTGCTGCAGGACGTGGGCGGCAACCACTTCGGCCAGCGCAACACCGACAAGAGCTACCGTGCGGTGACCGGCCTGCGCGGCAGCATGGGGGACTGGAACTGGGAGACCGCGTTTGCCACCGCCGGCTCGCACTCGGTCACCTACCAGACAACCAACGTCAACCTGAAGGGCTTCGAGAAGGCGTTCGGCCCGTACACCATTGATCCGGGTACCGGCCGCGTGATCATTTCCGATCACCCTGCCTACAAGTTCGGCGAAATCAGTGAAGCCAACGCGGCGCTGATCCGCGAGGCCTTCCCGACCTTCGACATCGAGTCGTGGACGCGTCTGCACACCCTGGACGGCAAGATCGAAGGCCCGCTGTTCAACATGCCGGCCGGCGAAGTGCGCGCTGCGTTTGGCTTCAACGCCACCCGCGAGACCTTCTACACGCCGGGCAACCCGGATGCCGCCAATGGCCTGATCACCCAGCAGGGCGGTTCGTGGTTTGATGGCAGGCGCAATACCTATGCGCTGTTTGCCGAGGCAGTGGCGCCGCTTACCGAAAAACTCGAGATGGACTTGGCCCTGCGCCTGGACAAGTACCCGGGCTTCAGCGCCAATGCCGCGCCGAAGATCGGTCTGAAGTATCAGGCGTTGCCGCAGTTGATGCTGCGCGGCACCTATTCCGAAGGCTTCCGTGCGCCCAGCCTGGCCGAAGCCGGCAGCGGCGGTGTGTACGCGCAGATCGGCGGTTACCGGGACGAAACGCGCTGCGCCGAAACCAATGCCATTGCCAGCCTGCTGCGCCAGTCCAACCGTGGCGTCGACAAGGACCTGGGCAACAGCCTGTGGAACAGCGATTGCAGCCGCAACGTGGCGCGCATGACCCAGCCCAACCAGGACCTGAAGCCGGAGAAGGCCAAGATCGCCACCCTGGGCTTCGTGCTGGAGCCCACCGATTGGCTGTCGCTATCGGCCGACTACTGGTTCGTCTACCGTCGTGACGAAATCGTCGCCCCGGACTACAGCAAGGAGGAGGAGATCACGGCGATGACCCGCTTCCCGATCACCGACACCGACCGGGCCAACCTTGCCGCGCTGGCGGCCATGTGCAGTGACCCGGCCAGCGGCGTCAGCTGCCCGTCGACCCTGCCCGGATACAGCCTCGGCAACGTGGCCAGCGTGATCGGCCAGTACCGTAACCGCGGCCGCACACTGATCGACGGCCTGGACGTGGATGCCCGCGCACGCTTCGAGCTGGGCCAGTGGGGCCGCCTGACCACCGGCGTTGCCGCCACCATCGCCAACCGCAACATGTACAACTCCGACAACGGTGACGGCTGGTACTACGGCAATACCGTGGGCTATTACAACAACCCACGGGTGCGTGCGACCTTCAACGCCAACTGGACATATGGCAACTGGGATACCGGCTTCTACATCAACTATGTCGGCAAGACCAAATGGGCCTACGACCGCATCGACCAGGAAGACAACAACGCTGAGACCTGCACCGGCAGCTACGTCAACGCCGGGCCCAAGCAGTGCCACGGCGCACCGTCCTGGTGGACCGCAAACCTCAGCGTGAACTGGAAGGCCACCGACAAACTGACGGTTGGCGTGACGGTGAAGAACCTGTTCAACCGCCTGCCGTTCTATGACCCGAACGACTGGATGAACTTCTCCGGCTATGCCAACAACTTCGGGCGCATCTACAGCCTGAATGCGACCTACAAGTTCTGATCCCGCCAGCAGCGCTTCCCCCTCCTGCATTGCATGAGGGGGAAGACAGTGACACCGTCAGCATGGCCCCGACATGGCCGCCATCGCCGGCACGACCCCTGAAAGAGGAAACACAATGAAGCGTAGGGAATTCATCATGGCCAGCGCGGCCTTGGCCGCCACCAGCCTGCTGCCGAACACGCCGGCCTGGGCACGTGGCCGCAAGGTGCGCCTGGGCGTGATCGGCACCGGCATGCGCGGTCTGGTATTGCTGAAGGAACTGGTACGCCGCGACGACGTGGAAGTGGTTGCCCTGTGCGACATCGAACCGATCATGCTCGGCCGCGCCATGGACATGGTGGCCAAGGCTGGCAAGCCTGCGCCGCAGGCCTACGGCGCCGACCGTGACCAGAACGCCTGGAAGCGCCTGCTGGAGCAGCGCGGCCTGGATGGCGTGATCATCGCTACTCCGTGGGAACTGCATGCACCGATGGCGATTGCCGCGATGCAGGCCAAGGTCGCGGTGGGCTGCGAAGTGGTTGCCGGCATCACCCTGCAGGACCATTGGGATGTACTCAATACCCAGCTCAGCACCGGCACCCCGTACATGCTGCTGGAGAACGTCTGCTATCGCCGTGACGTGATGGCGGCGCTGCAGATGGTACGCCAGGGTCTGTTCGGCGAACTGGTGCACCTGCAGGGCGGTTACCAGCACGACCTGCGCGGGGTGAAGTTCAACGACGGCACGCCAGAGCATCCCTACGACAGCGGCGTCGAGTTCGGTGCCAAGGGCTGGTCGGAAGCGCGCTGGCGCACCGAGCATTCGGTACAACGCAATGGCGAGCTGTATCCCAGCCACGGCATCGGCCCGTGCGCGATGTATACCAGCATCAACCGCGGCAACCGTTTCACCCATATCAATGCCTTTGCCAGCAAGGCGCGCGGGCTGCACGAGTACACCGTTGCCAAGAGCGGTGGCACCACGCACCCGAGCACCAAGGTCAAGTTCAAGCTCGGCGACATCGTCACCACCACGCTGGCCTGCGAGAACGGCGAGACCATCCTGCTGCAGCACGACACCTCCCTGCCGCGCCCGTATTCGATGGGCTTCCGTGTGCAGGGCACCAAGGGGCTGTGGATGGACGTCAACCACGGTATCCACATCGAAGGCCGCAGCCCGCCGCACCAGTGGGAAGAGTTCAAGACCTACCAGGACCAGTACGAGCACCCGCTGTGGAAGCAGCATGCCGATACCGCCGCCAGTGCCGGTCACGGTGGCATGGACTGGTTCGTGATCCACGCTTTCGTGGAAGCACTGAAGGCCAAGGCACCGATGCCGATCGATATCTACGACGCCGTGACCTGGAGTGCCATCACGCCGTTGTCCGAGCAGTCGATCGCCAACAGCTTCCAGACCCTGGAATTCCCGGATTTCACCAAGGGCCTGTGGCAGCAGCGCAAGCCGATCTTCGCCTTCGACGGCAGTTATTGATCCGCCGGATACGGTAGTGCCGAGCCCTGCTCGGCATTTGCTCCCTATGTAGTGCCGAGCCATGCTCGGGCAGAGGCTTTCCCGGTAATGCCCCTGCCGAGCATGGCTCGGCACTACATGTCAGGTCCTTGCCGAGCATGGCTCGGCACTACAGGTCGTGCAGCCCCCTCCCTTGCGCCGAAGGCGTAGGGGAGGGTTGGGGAGGGGGTGAGCTTTCATGCCTTTCCAGCAATGCCAGCTTCGCGGCTGACGCCGCTCCCACAGCACTGTCTAGCGTTCCAATTCCACGTCAGGATCCGCCACCGGCGACGGCGGCGTGGCCGGCACTTCCGCCGGGGTGGCCTGCGCCGGCTTGTCGAGGATGCTGGCGCTGCGCCAATTGCCCCAGCGGTAATAGGCCATGATCATCAGCATCGAGCAGAGCGCGCTGACCGGGAAGCTCCACCAGATCGCATCGGCACCAAAGCGCGGCTGCAGCCACAGCGCGAACGGCACGCGGATGCCCCACATGCCGATTGCCAGGATCAACAGCGGCGGCAGCACCGCGCCGGTGGAGCGGACCACGCCGGACAGCACGAAGTTGACGCCGAAGAACAGGAACGACCATACCGCGATGTGGTTCAGGTGGCGGCCGATTTCCAGCGCCTCGCTGGCGGCTGGCAGGAACAGCGCCAGGGTGCTGCGATCAAACAGGATGATCGGTGCGATCAAGGCACCGGTCAGCAGGAAGTTGAACAGCACACCGGTGCGCGCCGTGGCTTCCACACGTGGCCAGAAGCCGGCGCCCACATTCTGCGCGGCCATCGTCGAGCAGGCCGCACCAATAGCCATCGCCGGCATCTGCACATAGGTCCACAACTGCATCGCGGCACCGTAGGCCGAGGCGGTTTCCACCCCGTAGCCATTGACCATGCTGATCATCATGATCATCGCCAGCGAGATCAGGATCATCTGCAGGCCCATCGGCACGCCCTTGACCACCAGCGCCTTGAGGATGACGGTGTCGATCTTCAACAGGCCGATGTCCTTGCGTCCCAGCCACAGCATGTGCCGCTTGTTGCGCAGGTAGAGCATCAGGCCGGCCAGTGCCAGGCCCTGCGAGAAGAAGGTGGCCCACGCTGCGCCGGCAATGCCGAGTTCCGGGAACGGGCCCACGCCGAAGATCAGCAGTGGGTTGAAGGCGATATCCATCAGTACCGCCAACAGCAGGAAGCGGAATGGCGTGCGCGCGTCGCCGGCGCCGCGCAGGGCGGCGGTGATGAAGGCGAACGCGTACAGCAGCGGCATCGCCAGGAAGATGACCTTCAGGTAGGCATCGGCCATCGGCAGCGATTCAGCTGGCGTGCCCATCGCCAGCAGCAGGCGGTGCGACAGGAACCAGCCCAATACCGCGATCACCACAGACAGGCCGATGAAGAAGGTGGCGCTGGTGCCCATCACCCGCCGCGCCTGCGGCAGGTCCTTGGCGCCGATGGACTGGCCGATCAGGATGGTCGCGGCCATGCCGATGCCGAACACCGAACCGATCAGGAAGAACATGATGTTGTTGGCGTTGGCCGTGGCGGTCAGCGCCGCCTCGCCGAGGAACTTGCCCACCCAGATGGCATTGACCGACCCGTTCAGCGACTGTGCGATGTTGCCAGCCAGAATCGGGAGCGCGAACATGAGCAGACTGGTGCCGATCGGGCCTTCGGTCAGCGAGCGGGTTTGCTTGGTTTTCGACATGGACAACGTTGTCGGGATCGGGGCAGGCACACTAGCATCTTGCAGGTGAGGGTGCCGGCGTCAGGTATCAACGGTAGGTCGCTTACACGGGAGTCATGGCAACGCGATGAGTGGTGAAGTCGTAGCGGTAGCAAGCATTCGTCTTGATGTATGGCTGTGGGCGGCACGTTTCTTCAAGACCCGCAGCCTGGCCAAACAGGCAGTGGAGACCGGCAAGGTGGATGTGGATGGGCAACGCCCCAAGTCGTCCCGCGCCATACGTGTGGGCGATGCGCTGCGGGTGCAGCGTGGCGATGAGATCTTCGAGATCGCGGTACGCGGACTGAGTGACAAACGCGGGTCGGCGCCGGTAGTGCAGGCGATGTACGAAGAGTCGGCAGCTTCGAAGCAGGCGCGTCACGAACTGCACCTTCGCCGCGCCGCCGAACGCACCGGCTACCAGGCCCCGGAGCACAAACCCGACAAGCGCGCCCGCCGCCTGATCCGCGCCCTGGGCGACCTCGACGCACTCTGACACCTGTAGTGCCGAGCCATGCTCGGCAGGGGCGTTACCGGTAAAGCCAACCCTGTAGTGCCGAGCCATGCTCGGCAAGGGGCGTTACCGGTAAAGCCAACCCTGTAGTGCCGAGCCATGCTCGGCAGGGGCGTTACCGGTAAGGCCAACCCTGTAGTGCCGAGCCATGCTCGGCAAGGGGCGTTACCGGTAAAGCCAACCCTGTAGTGCCTAGCCATGCTCGGCAGAGGCGTTACCGGTAAGGCCAACCCTGTAGTGCCGAGCCATGCTCGGCAGGGGCATTACCGGTAACGCCTCTGCCGAGCATGGCTCGGCACTACAGAAACAAAAACGCCACCTTGCGGTGGCGTTTTCAATCAACCTCTACCCGCTCAACGCTTGCCGCTACCCAGCAAGCCGCTACCCAGCTTGATCAGGTCGCTGACGCCGAACTGGCCGTCGCCATCCTGGTCCAGCACGCTGCCAAGCAGGCCGCCGCCGATACCGCCGGCCTGTGCAACCTGCTGCTTCTCCTGACCCAGGATCTGCGCAAGACCGCCGGCGCTGGCCTGGCCGCCGCTGCTCATGCGCTGGGCGATGTAGGCCATCACGATCGGGGCGAGGATCTTCAGCAACTGGCTGGAGCTGCTCGGGCTCAGGCCGGTGGCCTGGGCCAGGCCGGTCTCGGCGCGGTTCTGGTTGCCGCCGAAGATGTGGCCGAGGATGCCGGCGCCGTTGGCCGCCGGGCTGTTGCCGCCGCCCATCACCGCGCCCAGCACGCTGCCGATGTCCAGGCCGCTGTGGTTGTTCTGCAGTGCGCCGAACAGCGCCTCCGCCCCCTGCGGCTTGGCCGCGTTGTTGCCCAGCGCGCCCATCAGCAACGGCAGCGCGGCGCTGATGGCGCCCGAGGCCTGCTGGCTGTCGATGCCCAGCTGTTGTGAAACCTGCTGCAGCGGTGCGCCTTGCAGCTGGGAGAGAAGATCGTCGGTCAGGCTCATGGGGTGGTCCTTGCAGTGATTGCCGAGCCGCATGGTAACCCCACGCCGGGGGCAAACGGGAAGCGGCAATGGGCAGATATAGTCCCGCCCGCGCTAGGCGGGCGGGGGGCAGTGCCGGTTGGCCTGGTCGCTCGGGCTTACAGCTCGATGTCCTCGGCGCCGGGGGTGGCGGTCGGGAAATCGCTGCCCGGGTGCGGCGGCGGTGCGAACGGATCAGCCGGGGCGGTTGCCGCGGCCAGTTTCTGCAGCGCCGCGGCGATGCCGGCACCGTAGGCCGGGTCGGCTTTGTTGCAGTTGTCGATGTGGCGCTGCTTGATGAAGTCCGGGGCATCACCCAGGGCGCGGGCGGTGTTCTCGAACAGGCGCTGCTTCTGCTCGGCGTTATAGCTGCGGAACAGTGCACCGGGCTGGCTGAAGTAGTCGTTGTCGTCTTCGCGGAAGTTCCAGAAGTCGGCATCGCCACGGATCTTCAGGGCCGGCTCGCGGTACTGCGGCTGCTCCTGCCACTGGCCATAGCTGTTGGGCTCGTAGTGCGGCAGGCCGCCGTAGTTGCCATCCACGCGCATGGCGCCATCGCGATGGTTGCTGAAGACCGGGCAGCGGGCGGCGTTGACCGGGATCTGGTGGTGGTTCACGCCCAGGCGGTAACGCTGCGCGTCGGAATAGGCAAACAGGCGTGCCTGCAGCATCTTGTCCGGCGACGGCCCGATGCCCGGCACGATGTTGCTCGGCGCGAAGGCCGACTGTTCTACGTCCTGGTACCAGTTGACCGGGTTGCGGTTGAGTTCGAACTCGCCGACCTCGATCAGCGGGTAGTCGCTCTTCGGCCAGACCTTGGTCAGGTCGAACGGATGGATGCGGTAGGTCTCTGCTTCCAGCTCCGGCATGACCTGCACGAACAGCTTCCACTTCGGGAACTCGCCGCGCTCGATCGCTTGGAAGAGGTCGCGGCCGTGGCTTTCGCGGTCCTTGCCCACCAGCACTTCGGCCTGCGCGTCGGTCAGTGCCTGCACGCCCTGCTGGGTGACGAAATGGAACTTCACCCAGAAGCGCTCGCCGCCGTCATTGGTGAAGCTGTAGGTGTGCGAACCAAAGCCGTTCATGTGGCGGAAGCTGCGCGGGATACCGCGGTCGCTCATCACCACGGTCACCTGCATCAGTGCTTCCGGCAGCAGGGTCCAGAAGTCCCAGTTGTTGCGCGCGCTGCGCAGGTTGGTGTGTGGGTCGCGCTTGACCGCCTTGTTGAGGTCGCCGAACTTGCGCGGGTCACGCAGGAAGAACACCGGCGTGTTGTTGCCCACCAGGTCCCAGTTGCCTTCCTCGGTGTAGAACTTCAGCGCGAAGCCGCGGATGTCGCGCTCGGCATCGGCCGCGCCGCGCTCGCCGGCCACGGTGGTGAAGCGGGCGAACATTTCGGTCTGCTTGCCCACTGCCGAGAAGATCTTGGCGCGGGTGTACTTGCTGATGTCATGGGTGACGGTGAAGGTGCCGAACGCGCCGGAGCCCTTCGCATGCATGCGACGTTCGGGAATGATTTCGCGGTTGAGGTTGGCCAGCTTCTCCAGCAGCCACACGTCTTCCATCAGCAGCGGGCCACGCGGGCCGGCGGTCTTGCTGTTCTGGTTGTCCACCACCGGTGCACCAAAGGCGGTGGTCATCGGCGTTACCGGCGCGTCGCCATGCTTCTGTGCAGGCGTGGTGCTGGTATCGCGCTGCGACTGCGCGGCCTGCTCGGGGGAGGGGGCCGTGTGGTACGGACAGGTCGGCTTGGTGTCATTGCTCATGGCTGGCTCCTGCTGGCGTTGGTGAACTTCATTACCCGACTGTAACCATGGAACCGTGAAATGAGTAATCAAATGATCTGCTCGTTGCCATAGGGATTGCCTATCAGTCAGGATGGTGGATATGCAACCTCTGTGGTGCTCCGCCAGCAGGAGGGGCTGTTTATGCTGGCAGGCTTGGTCTGCCCCCCGTTCTGGATGGATGAATGAGCCTGCGTGCCACCCGCTTGCTGCACCTGCTGGACGAATTGCGGCGGCGGCGCACGCCGGTGCGCGGTGCCGAACTGGCGCAGCGCCTGGAGGTAAGCCTGCGCACCGTTTACCGGGATATCGACGCACTGCGTGACCAGGGCGCGGAGATAGTGGGCGATCCGGGCATTGGCTATCAGCTGCGGCCCGGCTTCCTGCTGCCGCCGATGATGTTTTCGGCCGAGGAGCTGGAGGCGCTCCTGTTGGGCGCACGTTGGGTGGCCTCGCATGGCGATCCCGAGCTGGCCGCCGCGGCTGATACGGCATTGCAGCGCGTTGTCGGCGTACTGCCGGAAACCCTGCGGCTGCAGGTGGAGACCAGCGGCCTGTTCGCACCGCATTGGCATGCCGTGCCGCCGGAGCCCTGGCTGCCGGCGCTGCGCCGCGCCATCCGCGAGGGCAATGCAGTGCGCATCCACTACCGCGATGGCGAAGGGCGGGCCAGCGAACGGGTGATCTGGCCGTTTGCGATGGCCTTCATGGCCGACGTGCGCATGCTGGCGGCGTGGTGCGAGATGCGCGCCGACTTTCGCCATTTCCGCGCCGACCGCCTGTTGGCGCTGGAGGACACCGCCCAGCGCTATCCGGCACAGCGCCACCAATTGTTGAAGCGTTGGCGTGCGCAGTGCATGAGCGACAACTGAGGCAGCACTGCTGACAGCGGCTGTCAGCAGCCCCTGCCCACACTGTTGGCTCCTTACCACGCAGGTGCCTGACATGAGCGACACGCTCGCTTTCTATACCCATCCGCAATCGCGCGGCCGCATCACCCGTTGGATGCTGGAGGAAACCGGCCTGCGCTATGACGTGGTGATGCTGGAATACGGCAGCAGCATGAAATCCGCGCAATACCTGGCACTCAACCCCATGGGCAAGGTGCCGGGCCTGCTGCAGGGCAAGACGGTGATCACCGAGAACGCGGCAATCTGCCTGCATCTGGCGGATCTGGCGCCGTGGAAGGGACTGCTGCCGCCGGTGGGCAGCGCCGAACGCGGTGAGTGCTACCGTTGGGTGCTGTTCGCGGCGGGGCCGTTGGAAGCCTTCATCACCGACCGCCGCCACGGCGCGCTGGCGCCGCCGATGGAGGCCGGTTATGGCACCGCCGAGGATCTGCTGCACACCTTGGAAACCGCGGTGGCCGGCAAGCGCTATCTGGTGGGTGATGGCTTCACCGTCGCCGATCTGTATATGGCCTCGTTCCTGAGCTATTACATCCGCGTAGGTGAGCTGGAGGCCAAACCGGCATTGCTGGAGTACTGCGCCCCGCACCTGCAGCGTCAGGCTGCGCTGCGTGCCGGTGCGCTGGATGATGCGCTGGTGCCGCAGGCCGGGGCCGCGTAAGCCCCGCCTGTAGCGCCGAGCCATGCTCGGCAAGGGCTGTGCCGGTGTAGTGCCGAGCCATGCTCGGCAAAGGCTGTATCGGT
>NZ_DLJW01000004.1:0-40996 GCF_002477705.1 Stenotrophomonas sp. UBA7606
TCCACCACCAGCTTCTGCGGCTCGTTCATGTGCTCGTAGGCCAGCTCCAGCACGCGGTGGCTGAGGGTGGCGCTGAACAGCAGGGTCTGGCGCGTGGTGCGCTCGGGCATGCGCCGCAGCAGGAAGCGGATGTCCTTGATGAAGCCCAGGTCGAACATGCGGTCGGCTTCGTCCAGCACGCAGATTTCGCAGGCGTGCAGCGACACCACCTTGTGCTGCTTGACGTAGTCGATCAGGCGGCCGGGGGTGGCGATGATCACGTCCACGCCCTGCTGCAGCAGCTCGCGCTGCTTGTCGTAATCCACGCCACCGTAGACCAGCGCGAAGCGCAGGCCAGTGTCGGCGGCGAACTTCATCGCGTCCTTGTGGATCTGGATGGCCAGCTCGCGGGTCGGTGCCAGGATCAGCGCACGCGGGTCCTCCGGCTTGCGGTCGGCCAGCGCCGGGCGGGTCAGCAGGCGGTTGGCGACGGCGACCAGGAAGGCCAGCGTCTTGCCGGTACCGGTCTGCGCCTGGCCGGCGACATCGCCGCCCGGCAGGGCCACCGGCAGGGTCAGTGCCTGAATGGGAGTGCAGCGGGTGAAACCCGCACCTTCAAGGCCTGCCAGCAAGGTCGGCTGCAGCTCGAAGGAGGAAAAAGTCACGTCGGTTAGCGGTTTGTCGCTCATTGATTTCGTCTTTGTAGTGCCAGCCGGTCAGTGTGGCCGGGCAGCTTGCATCGATTCGGGCACCGTCGCACACTGCGGCCCCTGCGCCGGGTCGCGCGACGTTGGGCTGTACCCTTTTGTCCGCGCAATGCCCCAGTTTACCGCAATGCGGCCGCCAACCCGGCATGGGCAGTCGCATTGCACCAGGAGACTCCAAGTGAGCGATAAGGTTTTACACGTCGGCGATGCCGACTTCGATAGCGCCGTCCTGCAGTCCGGCGAACCGGTCCTGGTGGATTTCTGGGCCGAATGGTGCGGCCCGTGCAAAATGATTTCCCCGGTTTTGGACGAACTGGCTGACGCCTACGACGGCAAGCTGAAGATCGCCAAGGTCAATGTGGACGAAAACCGCGCCACCGCGGTGAAGTACCACGTGCGCTCGATCCCGATGCTGCTGCTGTTCAAGGATGGCCAGATCCAGGCCACCCAGATCGGCGCGGTCGGCAAGGGCCAGCTGAGCCAGATGATCGACAAGGCCCTGGCCTGACCGATCCGGTCCGGCGGCCCCGCGCCGCCGGCCCCCCCGGGCCGCCTGCCTTACCGTGGCCCAACAAGGTTTTCCGGGCGCTTGCGCGCCCGCGCGTCGCGATGATAGTGTCATTGCATCCGGCAGCATTCGCGTGCCGCACCCCCGGGCGGGTTCTCGTCCGGATTACTCCCAACCAGTTCGCCGCCCTGCCTGGGCGCTCGCACATCCAAGCGAGAGGAATCAAGCACTTGTCCGAGAACACTCCTTCCGAAACCGGGAGCACCGACGCTCCTGTCGAGAAGCGCGTGCGCAAGCCGCGTGTAGCCAAGACCGCAGACACCGGCGATACCACCGCCAGCGCCCCGGCCCAGCCGGCACTGCCGCTGCCCGCCGCTCCGGCCACCGCTGCGCCCGCCCCTGCCCCTGCCCCCGCTCTGGCGGCCACGCCGGCACCGGCTGCCGAATCGGCGCCCGCTCCGGCAGCAGGTAACGCCAACAATGACGCTCCGGCGGCAGGCAATGCCCAGGACGGCGGCGAATCCCGCGCCGACGGCAACAACCCGCAGCAGCGCTACAACAACCCGCAGGGTGGCCAGGGCCAGCAGGGCCAGGGCAACCGCCGCGACCGTTTCCGCAACCGTCGTGACCGCGACCGCAACCGTCAGCGCGACGACAACGGCATGGGCAACGACGGCGGCAACGAGAACTTCGTCCCGCGCCAGATGCCGAGCGTGCCGGAAGGTTTCCCGGTCTATTCGCTGAGCGACCTGAAGAAGATGCCGGCGCAGAAGCTGCTGGAGATCGCCGAGCAGCTGCAGATCTCCGAAGGCGTGGCGCGTGCCCGCAAGCAGGACGTGATCTTCGCCCTGCTCAAGGTGCTGACCCGCCACGGTGACGGCGTCGCCGCTGACGGCGTGCTGGAAATCCTGCCCGACGGCTTCGGCTTCCTGCGCGCGGCCGAGGCCAGCTACCTGGCCGGCCCGGACGACACCTACATCTCGCCCAGCCAGATCCGCCGCTTCAACCTGCGCACCGGTGACTACCTCTCCGGCCGCATCCGCTTCCCGAAGGACGGCGAGCGCTATTTCGCGCTGTCCACGATCGACACGATCAACGGCGAGCCGCTGGAAGCATCCAAGAACAAGGTGCTGTTCGAGAACCTGACCCCGCTGTTCCCGCGCCGCCGCTTCACCCTTGAGCGTGGCAATGGTTCGTCCGAGGACATCACCGGCCGCATCCTCGACCTGATGGCACCGCAGGGCAAGGGCCAGCGCTCGCTCATCGTCTCCCAGCCCAAGGCCGGCAAGACGATGATGATGCAGCAGGTGGCCACCGCCATCACCACCAACCACCCGGACGTGCACCTGATCGTGCTGCTGGTGGACGAGCGCCCGGAAGAAGTGACCGAAATGCAGCGCACCGTGCGCGGCGAAGTGGTCTCCTCGACCTTCGACGAGCCGGCCGCGCGTCACGTGCAGGTTGCCGAAATGGTGATCGAGCGCGCCAAGCGCCTGGTCGAGCACAAGAAGGACGTGGTGATCCTGCTGGACTCGATCACCCGCCTGGCCCGCGCCTACAACAATGTGGTGCCCAGCTCCGGCAAGGTGCTCACCGGTGGTGTGGATGCCAACGCCCTGCACCGCCCGAAGCGCTTCTTCGGTGCCGCACGCAACGTTGAAGAAGGCGGTTCGCTGACCATCATCGCCACCGCGCTGGTTGATACCGGCTCGAAGATGGACGAGGTGATCTACGAAGAGTTCAAGGGCACCGGCAACAGCGAAGTGCACCTGAGCCGCCGCATCGCCGAAAAGCGCGTGTTCCCGGCCATCGACATCAACCGTTCCGGCACCCGCCGCGAAGACCTGCTGATCGAACCGGAACTGCTGCAGAAGATCTGGATCCTGCGCAAGCTGTTGCATCCGATGGATGAAATGGCCGCCATGGAATTCCTGCTGGACAAGATGAAGAACACCAAGTCCAACGACGAGTTCTTCGGTTCGATGAAGCGCTGATTCCTGCCGGAATCGGCTGCAAGCAAAAGCCCCGCGAAAGCGGGGTTTTTGTTTGACGTCATTTGGGCCAGCGGTGCAGGCTTTGTAGCTTGCGCTCCATCTGCAGAGCCAAGCCATGCTCGGCTGGGGGTTCCTGTTGGAGCCTGCCGAGCATGCCTCGGCTCTACGCCCCCTCCCTTTGGCTATAGGCCAAGGAGAGGACTGGGGAGGGGTCGGCTTTCCGCTGAAGGAGGCAACACTGGGTTCACGGCCTGCGCCGCTCCACGCGCGCGCCCCCCCCCCTGCCGAGCATGGCTCGGCACCACCCGCCAGGTCAGCTGCCTTGCAGCGGGGTCAGCAACTGCGGGCCATTGTTGTCGACCAGATTGACGCTGCCATCGGCAAGCGCGTCCGGTGAGAAGCCAGGCTGCTCGCTGTCTTCGCGCCACGGCGCACGCTCACGCGGACCCGGCACATAACTCACCCAGCGCCCTTGATCCTGGCCCTCGGCACCACCGTTGTCCAGCGAGTAGCTGACCGGCACACGCACATTCCAGAACGGTTGAGCAGCACCAGGACCTTGTGTCGGAACCCGGAAGGTCCACTGCCTGGCGCCGGCCACGGCGCTCTTGGCCAACAGCTCGCGCGCACGTCGTTGATCATTCTCCCGGCTGAGGAAGGTAAGGTTCACCTGCTCGGCAAACGCATCTTCGACCTTGCCGTCCCTGCCGACCTTGACCAGCAGGTAGACGCTGCCGGAAACACCGGCACGGAAGGCTTGTTCGGGATAACGCGGCGGTTTCAGCGAGATACGCGCGATGTTCTCCGGATCATCGGCATCGAGCCGCGCGAAATTGATGCCGCGCAGGCTGATTTCATAGCGATCACCCTCCAGTTTGCGGGCGATGACGCGCAGGCTCATCGGTGCCAGCGCACGAACTGCGACGCCATCCCTGAGCACAGGTTCGAAGCGCCACTTCAGCCCCGAATCGCGCACCATGCTCACCACGCCAACGGGCAGCTTGCCCTCGTTGGCCAGCTGCACTGCTGATACCGAGCCGTCGGTCTCGATACTGACTTCGCCTCGGATCACCATGCTGCTTTCAACCCGCTCACGAACCGCCGCTATACCACCGCCACTCCCTGCGCTGGCGGGCACCGGTATCGTAGTCATAAGCAGCGCGCCAAACGCCATGGCCGCAAATACCTTCTGCATCCCACCTCTCCTTGTGTCCGGAAAGAGGATTAAAGCGCGGTCCGTGGATCCCCACAAGCCTCAGGCCAGGCGCAGCGTGCGCGGGTACGGCGGGGTGTCCTGGTACAGGCCTTTCCGGAACCCAGCCTGCAGAGCCTGCCACCATGCTGGATCGAACAGCTCCGCAAAATTTTCCTGCACCAGCTCCAGCGACGACCGCGGCAAACCCATGAACAGCCCGAAGCGCTCGGGGAAGACATCATTAGGCGCGACATGGAACCAGGGCTCGGCCGCCATCGCCTCCTCCTCGCTGCGCGGCTGCGGCCAATGGCGGAAATTGCAGTCGGTGACCAGGCACAACTCGTCATAGTCGTAGAACACCGCCCGTCCGTGGCGTGACACACCAAAGTTCTTCAACAGCATGTCGCCGGGGAAGATGTTGTTGCAGGCCATGTCGCGGATGGCCTGCGCGTAGTCCAGCGCGGCTGCGCGCGCGGCGTCGGTGCCCTGCTCGCGCAGGTACAGATTCAGCGGCCGGAAACGGCGCTGCACATAGCAAAGTGTTATCACCACATCCTCGCCGTCGCGCTGCACGCTCTGGCTGCACTGGTTGAGCAGCTCATCCAGCAGCGCCGGCGCAAACCGGCTGGCCGGGAACCGCAGGTGCCGGTAGGGCTGCGCATCCAGCAGGCGGCCAATGCGGTCCAGGTTGAACACCAGTGCGTACTTGTCTGCGACGTCCTGGCGGCTCATGGTCTTGGGCCAGGCAAAGCGGTCGCGTATCAACTTGAACACCAGCGGGTAGCTGGGCAGGGTGAACACCGCCATCACCATGCCCGGCGTGCCTTCGGCATGCACCAGGTACTCACTGGGGTGCTGCTGGAAGTGGCTGAAGAAGGTGCGGTAACGTTCGGTCTTGCCCTGCTTGGCGCGGCCCAGCACCGTGTAGATCTCATCCACCGGCTTGCCGGGCAGGATGCTGCGCAGGAACACCACCGCGTCAGCCACGGTCGGCAGGTCGGCCTGGAAATAACTGCGCGACACGCCAAACAGATGCGCCACGTCCCGCCGCCGGCTGAGCACGACTTCCACGCGGATGCCGTCGCCATCATTGACCAGGGCAATCACGCAGGGCGAGAAGCGATGCTCGCCGAACACGCGCCCCACCAGGTAGGCGCGACGCTCGCGATAGAACACGGTCTGCAGCAGTTCGATGGCACGTACCGGGTAAGGCCCCCATGCGGCCAGGTCGTCCTGCAGCCGCACCGCGATGGCCGCCGCACAGCGCAGCTGGTGCTGGTACGGCACATCGAAGGCGAAATCCGCCAACAGACGCGAGAACGCCTCGGCCGGTCGCGCCTCGGAAACCGCATAGACGTGCCGCGCCACCGGATGGGTGATGGCGTCGGAGGGCTCGATATCCAGCGCCATGAATTCGATGCTGTCATCCACGCCGTGGGTGGCGAACAGGCGCCGGGTCAGGGTGTTGTAGAACGTCTTGTACAACTCACCATCGATACGGCCATCGATCAAGGCGGCGAAATCGCGTTTGACCTGCGGCCAGAGCAGCCTGGCATCACCCGTGCCGGACAGCAATTGCTGCAGCCGTGTACGGCACTGGCCCACGCTGAGGTCATACAGTTCAATACGCGCGACTGCGTCGGTTTTGGCGGCGGCCCAATCACGGTGCTGGAAGCGCTCGCGGGCACGCCGGCTGATCTGGGCGAAGCCATGGTGGTAATCCTCGAAGCCCTGCGCGATGCAACTGGCAAGGCTGGCGGCCAATGCGCTGTCTGAAGCCGATTCGGTCATGACGGCATGACCTGATGTTGCCGAGATGCTGGATCAATGCAGGTACGGGGCAAGCGCATGCGGGAGATCACCAGGGAGTTGCACTGACCATACGCCACTGGCTGCGGTTCGGGACAGTGTTGGACGCGACGCTGGACGTGGATTGCGCGCTTCACGCCAAAGGCCCCCCTCCCCAACCCTCCCCTTTGCTACGCAAAAGGGAGGGAGCGAAGCGGGCGTTCGCCGGTAACGGGTAACGGGTAACGGGCAGGTGGCAGGTGGCAGGTGGCAGGTGGCAGGCATGATTCGCCCTCTCCCTTGCGCGCAGCGCAGGGGAAGGTTGGGAGGGGTGCTTTGCTTTTGGCTTTGCTTTTGGCTTTGCTTTTGGCTTTGGCTTTGGCTTTGGCTTTGGCTCTGCCTTTTCCGCCACAGCCAACCGCCTCACTGCCCGGACAACTCCGCCTGGATCTTGCGCCCGCATTCGCGGGCGCTCCACAGCACGTGGCCGATCACGCTGCGCTGGCCGCAGGCGGCCATCAGCAACAACGAGCCACGTGGCAAGGGTATGGACTGCATCAACACCTTGCCCTCGCTGGCCTCCAGCATCAGTACTTCCATCGTGCCCAGCGAAAGCTCGCGGCCCACCGCGGTGGCCAATGCCAGCATCGCGCTGGTCATCTCGGCAAGGCGTTCGCCACTGGTCTGCTCGGTGGCCGAATGCGCCAGCGCAAAACCATCGACACTGGCCACCACTGCGGCCCGCACGGCGTCCACCGATGCGGTGAATTCCTGCAGACGCGCATCCACCACCGCTATCTCCCAATCTTCCAGCACAGCGATCCCCCTTGCTTCAGGCATGGTCATCCACCAAGGCAGCGGCTTCCACTTCGCCCATCAACACATCCATCAACAGCATCACCGCCTGTTCCGAGCGTGCATCGATGGGCACCAGCGGCAAGGGCCGGCCAGCGATCTCCTGGACCTTGAGCTGACAACTGTCCAGATCCACCTCCGGCGCCATGTCGAACTTGGACACGCCCACCACGACAGGCACGCCCTGGGCATGCTCACGCACCGCCAACAGGTAGCTCTGCAGTTCCTGTACAACGTCCGGGCTGGAGGCATCGGCCAGGATCACCACGCCGCGCGCGCCCTGCAGCAATACCGGCCAGATGAAGGAAAAACGCTGTTGCCCCGGTGTGCCATACAGGCGCAGCCGGTCACCGTTGGGCAGGTTGACGTCGGCATAGTCCATGGCCACGGTGGTAGCCAATTTGGAGGAGCTGGCATCGGTATTGACGACATCGGTGTCGACCACCGTGCCACCCGCCACCGCCCTTACCAACGTGGACTTGCCGGCCCCCATGGCCCCCAGGATCACGACCTTGTGTTCATTCATGCATTGATACCCGTGCGTTGGCGCACGCTGCGCCACATCCGTGCCAGCAGGGTGCTGGCATTGTGTTTGCTGGGAGCTGCTACCGGCGCAGGCGCCTGCTCCGGCACCCGCACTTCGGCATAACCGCACAGGTAGGCCGAGCGCATGAACCCACGCGTGGCATCCACATCCAGTTCCAGCAAGCGGGTGCATTCCTGCAGGGAGCAGGGCTTTTTCAACAGCAACGAGCACAGCCGGAAACCATCGTGCTGGTGCGCCAGCACGCGGAAGTCCGGCCAGCGCAGCAGGCTGACCGTGGCCTGTTGCTGCAGGCGCCGATCGAAATCGGTCCAATGGTCACCATGCTGCGCCAACTGCCACAGCAAGGGCCGCAGCGGCTGCCGCGGCAGGGTTTCGGCCAGCGCCTGAAAACGGGCGATGGACAACTCCTGCAAGGCCAGCAGTTCGAATACCTCACCCAACTGCTGGGCCAGCCCCGGCCCTTGCTGTGGGTGCAGGTACAGCGGCACCGCCTGGTCGTGCTCGAAATCGATCAGCAGCTGCGGCTGCCCCTGCAGGGTGAGCAACGCACGGCCGGCCTTCTCCTGCAGCCGCTGGCGCAGCAGGCGGGTCACCTGTTTTGCGCCGCTGGCAAGGAACAGACCATCGGTGGTGACTGCCTGAGCCGGCGGTTGCGGCGCCAGTGCGCGCTGGATCTGCGCATCATCAAGGTAGACCAGGTGGGCGGCGCGGCCATCATGTACGACGCCGGCATCGTCGTGCATCCACAGGCGCATGCCCGGCCGTTTGCTGGCCATGTGCTGGGCCGCACTACGCAGTGCGGGCGTGTCCCGCACCAGCAGCAGGTCGCACTGGTCAAGATCCACACAACGCTGCAACGCTTCCGGTGGCAACCCGGCAACCTGCCGCAGACGTCCCAGCAGAACCTGCTCTTCACGCGTGTCCGAGCCTACTACCAGCACTCTGGTCATGCCGTTTCCCCTTTGGACGCGCTTGCGTCATGCAATTCCCTGCGTGTCGAATCAGGCTAGTCCAGAAGCCCGCTGTGAAAGGGTGATTGCTCCCACAGTTCGATTTGTCAGTGCTGTTTTCACACACGACCTTGGTCTTAGTGGCATGCGGTAAGCGAACAGCACAGGCGTTTTCCCCAGTCGTCCCCGGCCTGGTCGTAACAGCCATTCACCCTGCAACAGAAAAGCCTGCATCCGTCATCCGGATGCAGGCTTGATTGTGTAACGACGATTGTCCAGCGCTACGCCGTTGCTTGCTTTGCTCAGGCCTTCAGGCTGGCAATGGCGGCGTTGAGCGTGGCGCTCGGGCGCATCGCCGGGCCGGCCTTGGCCAGGTCCGGGCGGTAGTAGCCGCCGATGTCCACGGCCTTGCCCTGCACCGCCGCCAGCTCGTCGACGATCTTCTGCTCGTTGCTGGTCAATGCCTCGGCCAGCGGTGCGAACTTGGCCTTCAGCGCGGCATCGTCATTCTGCTCGGCCAGCGCCTGTGCCCAGTACATGGCCAGGTAGAAGTGGCTCCCACGGTTGTCGATGCCACCGAGCTTGCGCGAGGGCGACTTGTCGTTGTCCAGGAACTTGCCGTTGGCCGCGTCCAGCGCATTGGCCAGCACGCTGGCACCCTTGTTGTCGTAACGCTGGCCCAGGTGCTCCAGCGAGGCGGCCAGGGCCAGGAACTCACCCAGCGAATCCCAGCGCAGGTAATCCTCTTCGACGAACTGCTGCACGTGCTTCGGGGCCGAGCCGCCGGCACCGGTCTCGAACAGGCCGCCACCGGCCATCAGCGGCACGATCGACAGCATCTTGGCGCTGGTGCCCAGCTCCAGGATCGGGAACAGGTCGGTGAGGTAGTCACGCAGCACGTTGCCGGTCACCGAGATGGTGTCCTGGCCCTTGCGGATGCGCTCCAGCGACACCGCGGTAGCTTCTTCCGGCGACAGGATGCGGATGTCCAGGCCGTTGGTGTCGTGGTCCTTGAGGTACTTCTCGACCTTGGCGATCACCTGCGCATCGTGGGCGCGCTTGCTGTCCAGCCAGAACAGCGCCGGGGTATTGCTCAGGCGGGCGCGGCTGACGGCCAGCTTCACCCAGTCCTGGATCGGCGCGTCCTTGGTCTGGCACATGCGCCAGATGTCACCGGCTTCGACAGCGTGTTCGAACACGACATTGCCGGCCTCGTCGGTGACCTTGACCACGCCATCGGCAGCGATCTGGAAGGTCTTGTCGTGCGAGCCGTATTCCTCAGCCTTCTGCGCCATCAGGCCAACGTTCGGCACCGAGCCCATGGTGGCCGGGTTGAACGCGCCGTGTGCCTTGCAGTCGTCGATGACGGCCTGGTACACGCCGGCGTAGCAGCGGTCGGGAATGATGGCCTTGGTGTCCTGCAGCTTGCCTTCGGCGTTCCACATCTTGCCGGAGTCACGGATCATCGCCGGCATCGAGGCGTCGACGATCACGTCCGACGGCACGTGCAGGTTGGTGATGCCCTTGTCCGAGTTGACCATGGCCACGGCCGGGCGCTTGGCGTACTCGGCGGCGATGTCGGCCTTGATCGCTTCCTGCTCGGCTTCCGGCAGCTGCGACAGGCGTGCGTACAGGTCGCCGATGCCGTTGTTGGCATCAAAACCCACCTGCTTGAGCGTATCGGCGTGCTTGGCCAGCACGTCCTTGTAGAACTCCTCGACCACGACGCCGAACATGATCGGATCGGAGACCTTCATCATGGTCGCCTTCAGGTGCAGCGAGAACAGCACGCCCTGCGCCTTGGCATCAGCAATCTGTGCATCGACGAAGGCAGCCAGCGCCTTGCGGTTCATCACCGCGGCATCGACGATCTCGCCGGCCTTGACCGCGGTCTTTTCCTTCAGCACGACGGTGTTGCCGTCGTTCTGCACCAGCGCGATCTTCAGGCTGCCGGCGTTGGCGATGGTGGCCGACTTCTCGCTGCCGTAGAAGTCACCGCCGTCCATGTGCGCGACATGCGACTTGGAGTCGGCGGTCCAGGCGCCCATGCGGTGCGGGTGCTTGCGCGCGTAGTTCTTCACCGACAGCGGTGCGCGACGGTCGGAGTTGCCTTCGCGCAGCACCGGGTTGACCGCGCTGCCCTTGATCTTGTCGTAGCGCGCCTTGATGTCGCGCGAGACGTCGTCGGTGGGTGCGTCCGGATAGTTCGGCAGGATGAAACCCTGGTCCTGCAGTTCCTTGATCGCGGCCTTGAGCTGCGGCACCGAGGCCGACACGTTCGGCAGCTTGATGATGTTGGCTTCCGGCTTGGTCGCCAGCTCGCCCAGTTCGGCCAGGTCATCGCTGATCTTCTGGTCGTCCTTCAGGAAATCCGGGAACTGCGACAGGATGCGACCGGACAGCGAGATGTCGCGGGTTTCGACGGCAATGCCGGCGGTCGCGGTAAAGGCATCGACGATCGGCAGCAGCGACTGCGTGGCCAGGAACGGAGCTTCGTCGGTGAGCGTGTAGATGATCTTCGGCGTATTCGACATGGGGGCAAAAACTCTCTTGCTGACGGATGCGTGACAGGATGGCAGCGGCGTTGAAGCAGGCAGTCGGCCATCCAGTGGGCCAGCGCACTCGTCCCTACCCGGCTGCCGAGTGGGAAACCTCTGCATTGTCGCGTTTTCAGGCGGGGCGGGCAAAAAAAACCATACGCAAAGGTAGGGAACAGTGCGTGCCAGCCTGCCGCAGAACGGCGCAGGCCTTGTGCTGGCTTGGCTGGCGGCGGCACGCCCGTTGCCAGTCTCAACTGCAACGGTTGCTGCTGTCACCAACACCCGCCCGACACTGCGCAAAACCGGCGCAGCAGACATAAAAAAGGCGCAGCCTCGCGGCTGCGCCCATGCGTTTCACCGGCGGGAGAGAGTTGCGCCAGTGGACGCCCTACCTCACTTGACCTCGAACTGCTGCGGCATGCCAGCCGCCTTGCCGTCGACGGTGACCTCGGCGGTGTACTTGCCGGCCGGCCAACCCGAGGGCTTGGTGAATTCGATGTTGGTGGTTTCCGCCGCCGTGGTGTTGAGCGCGACCGACTGTTCGCCAGCAACCTGGCCATCCTGATAGGTCAGCTTGGCTGCCACGTTCGCATTGGTGGCGGTGCCATCGGTCTTGATCGAAACGATGATCTTGTCCTTGGCAGCCAAGGTGGCAACCGGCGCCACCGTCTTGTCGGCGGCGGCAGTGTTGCCCACGGTCACCGAGGTCACGGTCACGGCCGGCGCTGCCGGAGTCGGCTCCGGAACCGGGGCCGGGGCCGGGGTGCTGGCGGCCGGCGGCGGGGTGGTCACCGCCTCTTCCTTCTTCTTGCAGCCGACCAGGGCGACGGCGCCCACTACGGCGATCATCAGGGCACTGCTGAGCGAAGTCTTCTTCATGGATTGCTCCGGTAAAAGTTGGGAATGAACAGCGCAGCTTCCGAAAGGGATCAACCCTGGCGCGCGGGAATCTTCAGGCTCTGCCCCGGGAAAATCTTGTCCGGGTCATCGAGCACATCCCGGTTGGCCTCGAAGATCTGCTTCCACGCATTGGCATCGCCAAGCAGGTTCTTGGCGATCTTCGACAGGTTGTCGCCCTTCTGCACCGTGTACTGCTGTTCGCCGACGATCTCCGCAGTGGTATCCACCTTGGCCGTGACGTCGGAAAAATCTGCCTTCGGCGCAACCTCGGCGGTGGTATCCACCTTGGAAGTCACATCCGAAAAATCTGCCTTCTTGTCGGTACTGCTCATCCAGGTTGCTCCTCCGTGGCTGACAGCAACGATGGCACGACGCCTGTTAAGGTTTCATCGCGCCAACGTAAAAACCGGCGTACGCAGCTGAATGTTTATTGACGCAGATCGCGGATTGCCGGGCTGGCGCCGAAACCCGGGGTCGCCCGGCGCGGATTGATGTCCAGGCCGCCGCGGCGGGTATAACGCGCCTCCACCTCCAGCTGGGTAGGCCGGCAGCACTGCAACAGCTCATTGAAGATCCGCTCCACGCACTGCTCGTGGAACTCGGCGTGGTCTCGGTAGCTGACCAGGTAGCGCAGCAGGCCCTCGCGATCGATGCGCGGCCCCCGGTAGCGGATGCTGACGCTGGCCCAGTCAGGCTGGCCGGTCACCGGGCAGTTGGACTTGAGCAGGGCCGAATGCAGGGTTTCGGCCACTTCGCCGCCGCCATCGGCCAGCAGATAGCCGGCGTCGGGCGGGCCGTAACAGTCGATGTCCACGTCCAGGTGGTCGATGGACTGGCCCGGAGCGGGCAGCATCGGCGGCAGGCCAAACTCGATCGCTACATCGGCACCGGCACAGGCCGACAGGTCGGTGGCGATACGCTCGCGCACCGCCTCGGGGCGGTTGAAACGGCTGCTGTTGAGCGAATTCAGGTACAGCTTGAGCGACTTGGACTCGATCAGGTTCGGTGAGGTCGCCGGCACCCGGATGGTGGCGGTCGCCACGCAGGGCTTGCCGCGCGCGTCCAACCACCCCAGCTCATAGGCATGCCAGCGGTCCTCACCGACGAACGGCAGCTCGCCGTCCAGCCCGATCTCGGCGCGGGCGCCGGCGCGGGGAATGGGGAACAGCAGACTGGCGTCGTACTGGCGGGGGTAATCGACCTCGCGGCCGAGGCTGGAATCTTGGGGAGTGTTCATCGAGGCAATTGTAATTGCCCCTGCTTGAGCGCCGGATATACCAGAACTGCCTTTCGACAGTGCGCCGGGGCTGCAGGCGGCTTCAGTTCAGCAGTCGCGACCACCACGACCTGCCCGATCTGGCCTGCGGGAATTCTTCCGTCTGCAGGCGCATCACCTGACGTTCCGGATCGAGCGCCGAGCGACCATAGACCACCCGGATCCGCTCTTCAGCGGTCGCGCCGAGGGTGTCGCCATCAGCGATCACCATGCCGTTCTCGATCAGGTAATCAACGATGCCGGTGAGGCGGCTGAACACCTCCTGCGCACCGTCCGCGGTTTCGGGGATTTCGATGTCCATCAACCCCAGCATGTCCATGCCGCGGGTGTGGCCGGTCATCACGCCGTCCGGGCGTGCACCCACGTTGATCGCCACCCAGGCAATCGGCATCGGTCCGGGCAGGCTGGCCTGGGCCAACTCACGGAACAGGGCCGGCAACACCACATGGTTGGCGCTGCCCAGGTAGACCGCCTGGATGCTGCCGGACACGGCCACCGCCGAGGCCAGCACGCGGCTGAGCAGTGCGGCCTGGGCGACCAGATCGGTGTCCTGACCGTCATCACTGAACCGCATCACCGTGACAATGGTATGCGCTGCGTAATCCACCGGGGCCGGCGTGGCCTCCGGCCATAGCCGGCTATGCGCGCAGATCTGGTCAATGTCACCGCCGATCTGCACCGGGATCGGCATCAATGCGATCAGGTAATCCCCGTACTCCAGGCACTGCATCGGCGAATCGTCATCGTCGGCATCCGCGGCCGTGCCGGCTTCGGCGCGTGCGTCGCCCAACCGCAGCAACGACGGGTCCAGGTCGGGCCAGTCGCTGTGCATCTGCGCCAGCAGGGTTTCGGCGGTGAACGCGGGGTCGAGCTGCGATTGCAGCAACATGGCCAAGCTGGCGCCCATGGGGCTGTCCTTCTTCCTTGCAGGGGCCCGTGACACTACCGGGACTCAACCCGCCTTGCCACCGTGCAGGTAATCGAGCGAGACCTGCAGCAGCGCGCGCAAGCCCACGTCCAGTGCCTTTTCGTCCAGCAGGAACTTGGGCGAGTGGTTGCTGGGCGCGGTGGCCGGGTCGATGCCGGCACCGGTGGAGCCGACGAAGAAGAACATCGCCGGCACCTGCTGTGCGTACAGCGAGAAGTCCTCCGAGCCCATCTGCAGTGGCGGCTCATAGACATTGGTCTTGCCCACCACCGCCTGCAGGCTGGGCAGCATGCGCGCAGTCAGTGCAGGATCGTTGACGGTCGCCGGATTGCCATCGTTCTCGTAGATGTCGGTGACGGCGGTGGCACCGTGGGCGGCAGCGGTGTGTTCGGCGACATTGCGCAGGTCGGCAAAGATCTGCTTGCGCATGTCCGGGTCGAAGGTGCGGATGGTGCCCACCATCTCCACCGAATCGGGAATGATGTTGTAGCGGATACCACCCTTGATCGCCCCGAATGTCAGCACTGCCGGCTGCTTGGACAGGTTGGCGCGACGGCTGACGATGGTCTGCGCGGTCCCTATCAGATCGGAGGCCGCAACAATCGGATCAACGCCGTTCCACGGTGCCGAGCCATGCGTCTGGCGACCGTTGACGGTGATGCCGAAGCGATCGGAAGCCGCCATCAGCGGCCCGCCGCGCACGGCGATCTGGCCCGCCTGCACACTGGAGAACACGTGCAGGCCAAACACCGCCTCCGGCTTGAAGTCCTTGAACAGGCCTTCCTTCAGCATCAGGTCGGCACCGCCCTGCTCCGGCGGCGGCGCGCCTTCCTCGGCCGGCTGGAAGATCAGCATCACTTCCCCGGGCAGCTTGTCGCGCATCGCGACCAAAGCGTCGGCCACGCCCAGCAGGGTTGCGGTGTGCGCATCGTGGCCACAGGCATGCATCACCCCGACCTGCTCGCCGCGGTATTCGGCGGTGGCCTTGGAGGCGAACGGCAGGCCGGTCTGTTCGGTGACCGGCAATGCGTCCATGTCCGCGCGCAGGGCGATCTTCGGGCCGGGCAGGCCGCCCTTGATGATGGCGACCACGCCGTGCACCGCCACGCCGGTCTTCGGACTCAGACCCATCGCGCGCAGGCGCTCAGCGACCTTGGCCGCGGTGCGTTCTTCGCGATTGGAGAGTTCCGGATGAGCGTGGAAGTCGCGACGCCAATCCACCACCTGCTGCTGCAGGCGAGTGGCGGCTGCCGCCACCTCCGGCCGCTGTGCGGCATCCTGGCCCTGCGCCAACGGGGCAAGTGCGCAAAGCATGGCAGTCAGCAACACGGTCTTGCGGGCCATCGGCAACGCTCCTTCCTATCGTGGATGGAGAGAATGTAGGCCAATCGTGGGGTAAGCAGCCAGCAGCGGTGGACAGGCGCGCTGCAGGTAAAGCGGAACCGCCCGCTTAGGTAGTGCCGAGCCATGCTCGGCAAGGGCTGTCCCCGCACCCCATGTGCGTGCACCATCGGAGCGGGGGCCGGCGGTCGTTCCGACGGGCTTGCCGGCGCGGTTGATGCCGCGCCCACAACATTCCCGTGGGTTGATGTAGTCACGGGGACGCCCCTTGCCGAGCAGGGCTCGGCACTACGAAACCGAGTCAACCGATGCGTCGATGGAACGTTCATCACCTGCACGGGTCTGTATGCGTGGCCCATCGGTCATGCCTCCATGACTACAGGTGCAGAGGTATCCTCTGCGCCTTGCTTGCCCTCCCCTACCGGTTGCTCAGGAGTTTCCGCATGTCGCGTTTCTGGAAGATCGTACTGCTGGTCATCGCAGTGCTGCTTGTGGCCCTCATCGGCTACCGGGTGATGGGCGGGGGCAAACAGGCGGGTGGCAACCCCGCCAGTGGTCAGGGACAGGGGCGCGGGGCAGATGCCGACAAGGACCCGGTACCGGTCACCGCCGTGGCGGCCGAACAGAAGGATGTACCGGTCTATGTGACTGCACAGGGCACGGTCACCGCCTTCAACACTGTCACCGTCAGCCCACAGGTCGGCGGCGAACTGCTGAGCGTCAACTTCCGCGAAGGGCAGGCCGTCAAGAAGGGCGAGCTGCTGGCGCAGATCGACCCGCGCACCTTCCAGGCGGCCTATGACCAGGCCGTGGCCAGCAAGCGCCAGAACCAGGCACTGCTGGCCACCGCCCAGTCCAACTACGAACGTTCCAACTCGCCCGAGTACCGGCAGTTCGTGGCACAGACCGACCTGACCACCCTGCGCAACCAGGTCACCCAGTACCAGGCCGCCGTCGCCGCGGCACAGGCCTCGGCCGACCAGGCCAAGGTGCAGTTGGACTACACCCGCATCACCTCGCCGATCAGCGGTACCACCGGCATCCGCGCGGTTGACCCGGGCAATGTGGTCAGTGCCGGCAGCCAGATCGTCACCATCACCCAGCTGCAGCCGGTCTACGTGCTGTTCAACCTGCCCGAGCAGCAGCTGGATGCCGTGCGCAGCGCGCAGGCTGCAGGGCCGTTGCAGACCGCCACCCTGGACCGCGCCGGCGGCAGCGTGGTCAACGACGAGGGCAGGCTGCAGGTGGTGGACAACCAGATCAGCAGCAGCAGCGGCACCTTCCGCCTGCGCGCCGAGTTCCCCAATGCCGACGCGGCATTGTGGCCCGGCCAGTTCGTCAACGTACGGATGAAGCTCAACGAGCTGCCCGGCGCCGTGGTGGTACCGGCCGAAGCCGTGCAACGTGGCAGCAACGGTGATTTCGTCTACCTGATCAAAGCCGACAACACCGTGACCCTGCGCGATGTGGTGCAGAGCGGTCAGGTGGATGACACCCATGTGGTGATCGGCAAGGGCCTGCAGGCCGGCGACAAGGTGGTCACGGAAGGTCAGTTCCGGTTGAAGGAAGGCAGCAAGGTCAACGCCCTGGCACCGGGTCAGGCACCGCCGGCACCGACCGAGGAACAGCTCAAGGCGGCCAGCCAGAAGGGCAGCCGTGGTGGACGCGGTGGCCCGCCGCGCTGACGCGCAGGCTGCCACCCGCCTCCCCTCCCCCCGCACCAGGAATACACCGTGGGCTTCTCGACTCTTTTCATCCGCCGCCCGATCGCCACCTCGCTGTTGATGGTCGGGTTGATGCTGCTGGGCATCCTTGGCTACCAGCGTCTGCCGGTAGCGGCCCTGCCCGAGATCGAGGCGCCCAGCCTGGTGGTGACCACCCAGTACCCGGGTGCCAGCGCGCAGACCATGGCGTCACTGGTGACCACGCCGCTGGAGCGGCAGCTGGGCCAGATCTCGGGCCTGGACATGATGACCTCCGACTCCTCGGCGGGCCTGTCCAGCATCGTGCTGCAGTTCTCGATGGAACGTGACATCGACACCGCCGCGCAGGACGTGCAGGCGGCGATCCGCCAGGCCACCCTGCCCAGCTCGCTGCCCTACCAGCCGGTCTACAACCGGGTGAACCCGGCCGATGCGCCGATCCTGACCCTCAAGCTGTCCTCCGACACGCGGGCCCTGCGCGAGGTCAACGACCTGGCCGATTCGATCCTGGCCCAGCGCCTGTCGCAGACCGACGGTGTGGGCCTGGTCTCCATTGCCGGCAACGTGCGCCCGGCCGTGCGCATCCAGGTAAACCCGGCGCAACTGGCCAACATGGGCATGACCCTGGAAGACCTGCGCAGCGCGCTCACCCAGGCCAACGTCAACGCGCCCAAGGGGTCGCTCAACGGCAAGACCCAGAGCTACACGCTGTCCACCAATGACCAGCTCAGTGACGCGGCCGACTACAACGATGTGATCGTGCGCTACCAGAACGGCGCGCCGGTGCGGTTGCGCGATGTGGCCAGCGTGGTTGACGGCGTGGAGAACGACCAGATCGCGGCCTGGGCCGATGGCAAGCCGGCGGTGCTGCTGGAAGTGCGCCGCCAACCCGGCGCCAACATCGTCAAGACGGTGGAGAACATCCGCCAGCTGCTGCCCAGCCTGCAGGGCATGCTGCCGGCCGACGTCAAGCTGGACGTGTTCTCCGACCGCACCGTCACCATCCGCGCCTCGGTGCATGACGTGCAGTTCACCCTGGTGCTCACCATCTGCCTGGTGGTGGCGGTGATCTTCGTGTTCCTGCGCCGCTTGTGGGCCACGGTGATCCCGTCGGTGGCGGTGCCGTTGTCGCTGATGGGCACCTTCGGGGTGATGGCCTTCGCCGGCATGTCGCTGGACAACCTGTCGCTGATGGCACTGACCGTGGCCACCGGCTTCGTGGTCGACGATGCGATCGTGATGATCGAGAACATCGTGCGCTACATCGAGAAGGGCAAGGACGGCCCGGAGGCGGCTGAGATCGGCTCGCGCGAGATCGGCTTCACCGTGCTGTCGCTGACCGTGTCACTGATCGCGGTGTTCCTGCCGCTGATCCTGATGCCCGGCGTCACCGGCCGCCTGTTCCACGAATTCGCCTGGGTGCTGACGATCGCCGTGTCGATCTCGATGCTGATCTCGCTGACACTCACCCCGATGATGTGCGCCTACCTGCTCAAGCCCGACGCCCTGCCCGAGGGCGACGACGCGCACGAACGGGCCGCGGCCGAAGGCCGCAGCAACCTGTGGACGCGCATCGTGCACCTGTACGAGCGCACCCTGGACTGGGTGCTGGAGCACCAGCCGCTGACCTTGACCATCGCCCTGGCCTCGGTCGCGCTGACCGTGCTGCTGTACATGCTGATCCCCAAGGGCCTGCTGCCCGACCAGGACACCGGCATGGTCACCGGCGTGGTCATCGCCGACCAGAACGTGGCCTTCGACCAGATGCAGCAGCGCACCCAGGCGGTAGCCGCCGCACTGCAGGGCGACGCCGCGGTCAGCGGCATTGCCGCCTATATCGGCGCTGGCAGCATGAACCCCACCCTCAACCAGGGCCAGCTGAGCATCGTGCTCAAGGACCGCGGTGATCGCGACGGGCTGGACGTGATCCTGCCGCGCCTGCAGGCCGCCGCCGCGCATATCCCCGGCATCGCCCTGTACCTGAAACCGGTGCAGGACGTGACCCTGGACACCCGCGTGGCCGCCACCGCCTACCAGTTCTCGCTGTCGGACATGGACAGCACCGAGCTGGCCGCGCAGACCGAGCGCGTCACCGATGCGCTGCGCCGCCTGCCCGAGCTGGCCGACGTCGACAACAACCTGGCAAATCACGGCCGCGCCCTGCACGTGGAAGTGGACCGCGACAAGGCCAGCCGTTACGGCGTGCCGATGCAGACCATCGACGACACGCTGTACGACGCCTATGGGCAGCGCCAGATCTCGACCATCTTCACCCAGCTCAACCAGTACCGCGTGGTGCTGGAAGTGGCACCGGAGTTCCGTACCGCCGATGCGCTGATGAACCAGCTGGCGATCGGCAGCAACGGCAGCGGCACGCTCAGCGGCAGCAATGCCACCACTCTGGGCCAGGTGAGCTCCAGCAACTCGTCCACCGCCACCGGCATCGGCAACAGCAATACCGGCATCGCCCTGGGCGGTGGCGGCAGCATCCCGCTGTCGGCCATCGCCACCGCCACCCAGGGCAGCGCACCGTTGATCGTCAGCCACCAGCAGCAGCTGCCGTCGGCGACCATCTCGTTCAACCTGGCCCCGGGTTACTCGCTGTCCGAAGGCGTGGACGCCATCAACAAGGCCGTGGCCGAGCTGCAGCTGCCCGATCAGATGCAGGCACAGTTCATCGGCACGGCAGCCGAGTTCTCCAGCAGCCAGACCGACGTGATCCTGTTGCTGCTGGCCGCCATCGCGGTGATCTACATCGTGCTGGGCGTGCTGTACGAAAGCTGGATCCACCCGCTGACCATCATCTCGACCCTGCCGCCGGCGGGCGTGGGCGCGCTGCTGGCGCTGTACCTGTGTGGCATGAGCCTGTCGGTGGACGGCATCGTCGGCATCGTGCTGCTGATCGGCATCGTCAAGAAGAACGCGATCATGATGATCGACTTCGCGCTGGATGCGCAGCGTGCGGGCGCCAACGCCCATGAGGCGATCCGCCGTGCCTGCCTGCTGCGCTTCCGCCCGATCATGATGACCACCGCGGCGGCCATGCTGGGCGCGCTGCCGCTGGCACTGGGCACCGGCATTGGCTCGGAACTGCGGCGGCCGCTGGGCGTGGCCATCGTCGGCGGCCTGCTGCTGTCGCAACTGGTCACCCTGTACACCACGCCGGTGATCTACCTGTACTTCGAGCGCATGTCGCAGTGGGCGGCCAAGCGCCGCGAGCAACGTGCGGCCGCCCGCCTGCAGACGGCACGGTAAGCGCGGATGAACATCTCCGCGCCTTTCATCAAACGCCCCATCGGCATCACCCTGCTGGCCATCGGCCTGTTCTTCGCCGGCCTGGTCTGCTACCTGCGGCTGGGCGTTGCCGCGCTGCCCAACCTGTCGATCCCGGTGATCTTCGTGCAGGCGTCCAACACCGGTGCCGATGCCGACACCATGGCATCCACGGTCACCGCACCGCTGGAGCGCCACCTCGGCCAGGTGCCGGGCATCGACACCATGCGTTCGAGCAGCAGTGACGGTCGCAGCATGGTGTTCCTGATGTTCAACACCAGCCGCGACATCGATGCCGCCGCCCAGGACGTGCAGGCCGCGATCAACGCGGCCATGGCCGATCTGCCAGCGGGCATCAACACGCCCACCTACCAGAAGGCCAACCCCAACGATGACCCGGTCATCGCCCTGGCGCTGACCTCGGACACGCAGTCGGTGGCCGAGCTGTACAACACCGCCGACTCGCTGCTGGCGCAGCGCCTGCGGCAGCTGCCCGGTGTGTCGCAGGTGGATATCGCCGGCGCCTCCACCCCGGCGGTGCGGGTGGACCTCAACCTGCGCGCGATGACCGCTTTGGGGCTGAGCCCGGACGACCTGCGCAACGCCATGCGCGCGGCCAATGTCGCCTCGCCGTTGGGTTTCCTCAGTGATGGCCGCAGCCAGACCGCCATCGTCCTCAACGACCAGATCCGCAAGGCCGCGGATTTCGCCAACGTGGCCATTTCCACCCACGATGGCGCGGTGGTGCGGCTGAAGGATGTGGCCGAGGTCTATGACGGCCAGCAGGATGCCTACCAGGCCGCCTGGTTCAACGGCAAACGCGGCGTGCTGATGTATGTCTACCTGCGCAGCGGCGACAACCTGGTGGCCACGGTGGACCGGGTGAAGGCAGCCATACCGTCGCTGTCGGGCTATCTGGATGCCGGCACCACGCTGACCCCGTACTTCGACCGCACCCCGACCATCCGCGCCTCACTGGCCGAGGTGCAGATCACCCTGGTGATCAGCCTGGCCATGGTGATCCTGACCATGGCCCTGTTCCTGCGCCGGCTGGCACCCACCCTGATCGCGGCGGTGACGGTGCCGTTGTCGCTGGCCGGCGCCGCACTGGTGATGACCTGGCTGGGCTTCACCCTCAACAACCTCACCCTGCTGGCGCTGGTGATCGCGATTGGCTTCGTCGTCGACGACGCCATCGTGGTGATCGAGAACATCATGCGCCACCTGGACGAAGGCATGCCGCGCAAGCAGGCGGCGATGGCCGGCGCACGCGAGATCGGCTTCACCATCGTCTCGATCACCGCCTCGCTGATCGCGGTGTTCCTGCCGATCATCTTTGCCCAGGGCATGCTGGGTGCGTTCTTCCGCGAGTTCACCCTCACCCTGGTGGCGGCAATCGTGGTGTCGGCGGTGGTTTCGCTGACCCTTACCCCGGCATTGTGCGCGCGCTTCCTGCACCCGCATGCCGAAGGCGCCCGCGACACCCGCACCAACCGCGTGCTGGATCGCCTGCACGAAGGCATGCTGCGGGTCTACACGGTAGCGCTGGATTTCTCGCTGCGGCACGCGCTGCTGCTGTCGCTGACGCCGTTGCTGTTGATCGTGGCGACCTTCTTCCTGGCCGGCGCGGTGGGCAAGGGCTCGTTCCCGGAGCAGGACACCGGCCTGATCTGGGGCCGTGCCAGCTCCAGCGCCACCGTGTCCTTCCAGGAAATGACCGAGCGCCAGCGCCGTCTCAGCGACATGTTCCTGGCCGACCCGGCGGTGAAGATGGTGGGCGCGCGGCTGGGCTCCAGCCGCCAGGGCAGCAGCGCCCAGTTCAACATCGAGCTGCGCACCGAGAAGGAAGGCCGCCGCGAGCCCACCAACGTGGTGGTGACACGGCTCAGCACCAAGGCCGCACAGTTCCCCGACCTGGACGTACGCCTGCGGGCCATCCAGGACCTGCCCTCCGATGGCGGCGGTGGCGGCTCGCAGGGCGCACAGAACCGCGTCACCCTGCAGGGCAACGACGCCAGCCAGTTGGCCGAGTGGTTGCCCAAGGTGGTGACCGCGTTGAAACAGCACCCGCAGCTGCGAGACGTGGGCTCGGACGTGGACAAGGGCGGGTTGATGCAGAAGATCGTCATCGACCGCGAGAAGGCTTCGCGCCTGGGCGTCACCATCGGCGCGATCGACGGCGCGCTGTACGGCGCCTCCGGCCAACGCCAGATCTCCACCATCTATGCCGACCTCAACCAGTACGGGGTGGTGGTCAATGCCCTGCCAAGCCAGACCGGCAGCCCGGCGGCGATCGAGGATCTGTACGTGCCCTCCAAGAGCGGGCAGATGATCCCGCTCACCGCGCTGGCGCATCAGGAGCCCGGCCTGGCACCGTCGCAGGTGACGCACCAGAACCAGTACACGGTGATGGACCTGAGCTACAACCTGGCACCGGGTGTGAGCAGTGGCGAGGGTGATGCCATCGTCAAATCGGTGATCGATGGCATGCGCCTGCCCGGCGATATCCGCCAGGCCGCGCCAGGTGGCTTCCGCCAGGCAATGGACCCGAGTGCGATGCTGATGCTGATCATCGCCGCGATCGCCACGGTCTATATCGTGCTGGGCATGCTGTACGAAAACCTGGTGCACCCGGTGACGATCCTGTCGACGCTGCCAGCAGCAGGCATGGGTGCGTTGCTGGCGCTGTGGATCACCAACACCGACCTGTCGGTGATCTCGATGATCGCGCTGGTGTTGCTGATCGGCATCGTCAAGAAGAACGCCATCATGATGATCGACTTCGCGCTGGTGGCGCAGCGCGAGCACGGCAAGTCACCCGCCGAAGCCGCGCGCGAGGCCTGCGTGGTGCGCTTCCGGCCGATCATGATGACGACGATGGTGGCGATCCTGGCCGCCTTGCCGTTGGCGATCGGCCTGGGCGAAGGTTCCGAGCTGCGCCGTCCGCTGGGCATCGCGATGATTGGCGGCCTGTTGATCTCGCAGAGCCTGACCCTGTTGAGCACACCGGCCCTGTACGTGATCTTCTCCTGCCTGCAGCAGCATTGGCGCAACTGGCGTGCGCGCAGCAAGGAACGCAAGCGGCTGCGCAAGCTGGCGCGCGCTTGACGGCTGGCACCGGCCGGGGCGGTCGGTGCTTGCGGTACTTCTGCCGACATGCCGTCGGCCACCAGGTAGCCCGGGTAAGCGCAGCGCACCCGGGGCTGTCGGCGCACAATCGGCAGCATCCCGGTTACCGTGCGCCCGGGTGCGCTGCGCTTACCCGGGCTACGCGGATGCTGCTTGCCCATGCAACTCACAACATGCGCCCCGAAGCAGGCAGGAACGCCCTTCCTCTGCCACAGGCAGGGAATTCGGCAGAGCACGGTAGTACTAAACCCGCCCTCCCTTGCCTATCGCAATGGGGAAGAAGAAATCACATCCGTGGCCGACCATCGCTGTCAGAACAGGCAGCACCCATCACAGCACATCAATCCAATGCTGATGCATCGCGGGCCGGTGACTCCACCAGTCCCTGCCCTGCCTTCACCAACTGGATGAACTGCGCCCGCTCCCCTTCCGGATCGTCACCGCGCGCGTCGCGGGCCGTCAGGATGATCTGTTCCCAGCTCCAACCCGGCATCCGCTCACCGCCACGCAATGCATCGGCGAAACCTGCCACTGCCGAGGCAAACCTCAACGACTCACCCGGCGTCGCCCGCAATGTGCTGGCCAGCACCGGCTGGCGGATCAACGCACTGTTGTCCTGCCCCGGCAGCTTGTAGCGCAGGCGCACATCGGCCACTTCATCGGCATGGGCCGACGTCGGCGCCGGCTTGTCGCCATAGCGCAAGGCCGGCAGCTGCTCGGCACCGCTGCCCACCGGCACGATCTCGTACAACGCCGTCACTTCATGGCCGGGACCGATGTCACCGGCGTCCACCTTGTCGTTGGCGAAATCCTCGTTGTTGAGCACACGGTTCTCATAACCGATCAAACGGTACTCGGCCACCCGCGCCGGATTGAACTCCACCTGGATCTTCACGTCGCGCGCAATCGTGAACAAGGTGCTGCCCATCTCCCGCACCAGCACCCGCCGCGCCTCGGACAGGCTGTCGATATAGGCATGGTTGCCATCGCCAACATCGGCCAGACGCTCAGCCATCGCATCGTTGTAGTTGCCGGCGCCAAACCCCAGCGTGGTCAGCGCGATGCCACTCTTGCGGCGGTCCGCCACCAGCGTCTCCAGCGCTTGCCGGTTGGCCACGCCCACGTTGAAATCGCCATCGGTGGCCAGAATCACCCGGTTGGCACCGCCTTCGACAAAGGATTGCCGCGCCATCGCATAGGCCAGTTCGATGCCCGCGCCGCCATTGGTGCTGCCACCGGCCTGCAGCTTCTCCAGCGCCGCCAGTATCTTGCCGTGCTGGTCGCCGGAGGTGGGCTCCAGCACCAGCCCTGCCGAGCCTGCATAGGTGACGATGGCCACCTTGTCCTGCGCGCGCAGCTGTGGCACCAGCTGGGCGAAGGCGCGCTTGAGCAGGGGCAGCTTGTCCGGCGAGTACATCGACCCCGAGGTGTCGATCAGGAACACGAGGTTCATCGCGGGCAGACTGGCGCGCGATTGTTCATAGCCCTTGATGCCGATCATCAACACCTGCCTGCGTGCATCCCACGGTGCCTTGGCAAGTTCGGTATGCACACGGAACGGCACCGACTTGTCGGGGGGGACCGCATAGCCGTAATTGAAGTAGTTGATGAACTCTTCCGCACGCACCGCATCTGCCGGAGGGCGAACGCCCGCTTCCAGCATGCGACGCACATTACTGTAACTGCCGGTATCCACATCCACCGAAAACGTTGAAACCGGCTGCTCGGTGGTACGCTTGACCGGGTTATCGGCCGGGCGCTCGTAGACCTCGGTATTGACGTCCGGCGCCAACACACTGCCGGTGACGACCACCGCCCCCGGGGCCGCACTGCGAAACAGCATGGGTGCCTGCGGGGCGGGCGGCGAAGGGGGTGTTACGTAGTCGTAAGCCGGGGCCTGCGCCACCTTGTGGGAACAAGCGGCCGACACCGCCGTTATCAGTACCAGCACTACACAAGCCTGCAACCGCATGGGCCAACTCCTTGCCTCGGGATGGGCGGAGCATAACGCCCCGCCCCCTCCCTGCGGCAAGCGCCGGCCTCAGCCGCGCAGGCTGTCCAACGACTCGGCCTGCAGGCGCTCGTAGATGGTGAACTCATCGCTGACGGTGGCACCCAGCGCCTGCTCGAAGGCATCGCGGTTGGCACGTGCGGCATAGGCGCGCTGCTCATCGCCACCGAGGTTGGACTGGAAGATGCCTGCGGCACTGACCGGCAGGAAGTCCTCGTAGATGATCGGGTCTGCAGTGGCCAGGCCCTGTTCGATCAATACCTCGGCAGGCAGCGCACGTTGCTGGGCAGTGGCAGCGCGGCCGGCATCGGTCAGGCGATAGCGGTAGTAGCCCAGGCCTTCGCGGCGCAGCACCGCATGCGTGTCCGGGAATGCGGCAAAGGCCTCCTGCAGGCGTTGCATGTAATCGCCCCCGGTGCTGCCGGCACCGCCACGGGCTTCGGCCAGCAGGGCGTCGTACAGTGCGCGCCCCTTGGGCGTGAGCGCCAGGCCACGCTGCTCGATCTCACCAAAGCGTGCGGTATGGGTGCCGGCTTCGTTGTCGGCGCCGGAGGGGAAGTGCACCATCTCCTCCAATGCCTTGAAGCTGGTCTGGCGCAGCAGGATGGCGCAGTCACGGCGCGGCGGGCCTTCAATCACCGCCTTCGCAGCCAGCCCACGCTCATGCATTGCCGCCTGTGCGGCATCGATGTCCAGCGTGCGCGGGGTGAGGTGGTTGATGTGCGGACCGCGGAAGCTGACCACGTCCGCCACCAGCCGATGCGCGCCATGCAACGCATGGTAGGTCTGCAAGGACACCGTTGCCTCGTTGTGCCAGCGGAAGGTTTCCAGCGACTCGACGACAAAGCGCCAGGCATCGTCCTCGCTCAAGCCGCCCTCGCGCTCGCACTGGTCGATCAACTGCAGCGCGCCCGGGGTGAAGATGTTGCGCCGGGCCAGGATCTCGGCCGCCTGCGCGCGCAGCGCCGCATCCTCGATCAGTTCCAGCCGCAGCAGCGAGGTGAACACGCGGAACGGATTGCGGTTCAGCGACTCCCCATCCACCGGGCGGAAGGCGGTGGAATGCACCGGCACGCCGGCCACCGACAGGTCGTAATAACCCACCGGCTGCATGCCCATCACCGCGAACAGGCGACGCAGGGTGGACAGCTCCTCGGCGGTACCCACGCGGATGGCGCCGTGACGTTCCACGTCCAGGCGATCGCGTTCACCACTGCGCTGCATCTGCTCGGCCAGTGCCGGCTGTGCGGCCAGCACCTGTTCGTTGATCGCCCCCACCAGTTCCACCAGGGTGCCGTACAGCGGCACTTCGGTGCGGTACATGTGCGACATCGCCTGCGAGAACAGGCTGCGGATATGGTCGGGCGATACGAAACGGTCGGCGGTCATGACAGGGCGCGCTGGCGCGGAATCGAAGGAGCCGCCATTCTCGCCCGGAACCCGGTGCCTCGCCTATCCATCACCAGCAATTGCCTGCCGGGTTCAGCCGCCAGCGGCCTGGCGCGCGGCTGCGTCCCGCTTGTCGCGGTCGCCCAGCTGGCGTTGCAGCAGAGCGTCCAGGCTGATCGGCCGGTCCCAGTGGTCGTAGCTGGCGACGATGGCGTGGCGCAATGCGCGCCACTGCAGGTTTTCGGCCGGTGGCTGCAGGCTGTCGACGACCGCCTTCCAACCCGCACCGGGCAACTGGCTGCGGGCGCGCACCAAGGCCCGGCAGCCCTGCTTGCTGACATGGCCCCAGAAGCAGGCGAAATAGACGTCCGCAGGCGTCCAGCCATGGCTGTCCATCAAGGCCTGCATATAGCCCGGCCGCGCGCCGGCATAGCGCGTCAGCTCATCGATGAAGGCATCCGGGTAGCGCGCTGCGTAGGCATTGATATCCGCCAGCTGGCGGTCCACCCAGACATCGCCGGTGCCAGCATCTGCCGCCGGCGCTTCCGCCACCGCAGCGGGCCGGGGTTGTGCGGCAAGCGGCAGCGGCCCGGCAGCCAGCAGCACGCCGACCAACAGGCCAAGCCGTGCCGGCAGGCAACACGCGGGCGGCAGCCGGTGCGGCATCTCAGTGACCCTGCGCAGCCTGCGCCGCCACCGCACGCACGGCTTCGGGCCACTGGTGGGCCGTATCGGCATGGTGCAGACGGGGTTCGTTGTCGGACACACCGTGCTCGGCTTCGTGCGCCCAGGTCATCGCATAGGGGGTGTGGATGCCCCAGCCGCCGAGGCCCAGCACCGGCTCGATATCCGACCGCAGCGAGTTGCCCACCATGATGAAACGGTCGGCCGGGATATTGAACTCGGCCAGCACCTTGGCATAGGTGTTCTGATCCTTCTCCGAGACGATCTCGATGCGCGGGAATAGATCCAGCAGGCCGGAGCGTTCGATCTTCTGTTCCTGATGGAACAGGTCGCCCTTGGTGATCAACACCACCGGGAACTCGGCGGCGATGGCGGCCACCGCGTCCCGTACACCGTCGATGACATCCACCGGGTGTTCCAGGGTACGCCGGCCGATCTCGACGATCTGGCGCAGGTCGTGGGCGGAGATCTTTTCGTCGGTGAGCTCGATGGCCGCTTCCAGCATCGACAGGGTCATGCCCTTGGCGCCGTAACCAAACACACCAAGATTGCGCCGCTGCACCTTGAGCAGGTGCTGGGCGGTGCCTGCATCGTGCAGGTCGATGTAGTTGCCCAGGATCTGGCCAAACTCGTGCTCGGCCTTCTGGTAATAGTCTTCGCTCTTCCAGAGCGTGTCATCGCCGTCAAAGCCGACCAGGCCGATGGCGGAGGGGGAGGTCTGGGTAGTCATGCCGCACAGGATAGCAACCTGCCCTGCGCTTACACATTGCCGGAGCCGGTCATGCAGCAGCTGATAGTGTGAGGCCAGGGAGCCGGGACTGGGCCAGGGCCGCAGCGCAGCCCGAGCACAGGGGATGGGAGGGGCCCATGGCAAGCGGCCCCGCCCATCCCGCTCGGTGATGGCTTATTTCTGCTGGGTGGCCGCGAAGGCGCGGTATTCCTCCACGGTCAGCTTGCCGTCCTTGTCGGCATCTGCCTGGTCGAACACCTGTGCCAGGCCTGCATTGGCAGTGGCTTCGGTCTTGCTGATGCTGCCGTCACCGTCGGTGTCCACGCTGGCCCAGCTCTGCCCACCCTGGGCTGCTGCGGAGGCTTCCGCCGCGCTGGCCGAGGCATCGGCGGCGGCGTCCTGCGCCTGTGCTGCAGACTGCTGGGCCTGCTGTGCCTGCGCCTGCGCCGTTGCGTCCTGGGCCATGACCGGTGCGGCCAGGGCAGAACCCACAATGGCAACCAGGGCGAACAGCGGAGTGCGATTACGAATGCTCATCAGGTCTTCCTCGTCTGTTGTGGAAAGCGCGGTGTTTTCCGCACGGCCCCACCCTGACAAGCTGCAACTGAATCGCACATCTGCCGCAGATCGGCGGCAAACAAGGTGTTAACCACTTGCACGCCCGCTCCCGCTAGGCGGCAGTTAGCCACGGGTGAAGTGATCGTAAGCACGGAATTCAAGTGTTCCGCCCAGCGCCACTATTGCGAGGAACAACGGTGATTAAGCACCACCGGTGGTGTCTTTTCCTGCTTCCCTGGAACTGAACAACCACCAACCCAGGCCGACACCACTCAACACGCCGATCAACTCCAGCAGCACGCGGGTGCCCAACTGGTCCGGATCATGGATGCTGGCCAAGGCCAACCGCGCATACAGCGGCGACTCCAACCGCACCATGCCCAGCGAGAACAGCTTCCAGCTGTCCACTCCGGCACCGATGGCGGCGCCCAGCAGGCAGGCAAAGCCGATCACGTGGCCATGCGACAGACCAGCGCGCCGCCCCAGCTGCCACAGCAGCGCAAACACGGCAAAGCCGATCGCCAAGGCGATGAGGCCCGCTTCCAGCGAGCCCAACAGGCCGTAATGCAGAACCAGATTCATTGGCGCGGGTGAAGTCCTGATGGGGCAGCGCAGTCTACCTGCCCCTGCCCTGCCTAGCGCACGGGGAAATCGTAAGACGTACCGGGCGTGGGTTCGGGTTTGAACGTGTAGTGCCACCACTCCATCGGATAGTTGGCAAACCCCTGTGCCTGCATGGCATCCAGCAGCAACTGCCGATTCTGCTTCTGCACGCTGCTGATCTGCGGGCTGGCGGTATGCGCCATGGGATCGAAACGGTCGAAGCCGGTGCCCATGTCCAGCGCCGTGCAGCTGCCCGCACGGCAATCCAGCACGCCAATATCCACCGTTGCCGCACGGCTGTGGCCCGAGGTTTCAGCGATGTAGCCGTCCAGCAGCTGGCGCTTGTCGACGTTGGGGTAATAGCGTGGCTTGGCAATCTGGTCGTTGGCGTCGTGCACCCAGGCCACGAAGGCCTGCACCGCGTGCACCGGCCGATAGCAGTCAAACACCTGCAGCCGGTAACCCTGCGCCCGCAGGCCGCGTTGCACCCGCGCCAATGCCTGCGCCACCGGCTGCAGCAGGTAGCAGCGCGGGGCTTCGTAACCGGGCACTACCCGTCCGGTGAAGTTGTCGCTGCCCGCATAGCGGATATCCAGCGCGATATCCGGCGCCAAGGTGGTGACATCGACGATGCCGGCCTGTGCCGGTGACGTTGCAGGCGACACCTGCACCTGCTGCGCCAGCAGTGGCAGCGGCAGCGGCAGTGCGACCAGCAGGCCAAGCAGGGTGCTAGCGGCAGTCGCCATGGCGTTGGAATTCCAGGTCGGGGTAGTCATAGCTGAAGTCGATATCCGGGTCGATAGCACGAAGGTGCAGCAACGGGTGCTGTGCATCGCCTGCAAATTCCAGCCAGGCATCGGCATCCTCGCCCAGGCCCTGCCAGGCCACATACCAGCGCTCGTCCGCACGCATCACCTGCCCGCTCATGCGCGGCGATCTGGCTGACACGAACTGCAGCTTGCCATCACGCGGGCACAGCGTCACCTCACCAAACCAGGGATCGCGCCAGATGCCGGCCCTGTCACCGAACTCGGCCACAGTTGCCGGACGGGCCGTGGGCAAGGAAGGCCGCACATGGCCGGCCGAACGCCGTTGTACAGCGGCCTGCTCCATCAGCCCGGCGTAGTGCAGCACATCATGCTGCTGCGCTGGCGCCGTGTAGTGCTTGAGCATGGCCTGCATCAAGGCGGTGCGGGCTTCCTCGCCTTCGCCATTGATCAACATCACCACGCCGGTTTTCATATCCGGCAGCAGCGCCAGCGAGGAGTACATGCCGGACAGTGTGCCGGTGTGGGCCACCTTCCACTGGCCATCCATGTCGGACAGCCGCCAGCCATACCCATAGGCATGGAAGTGGGTGTTGTCCCAATCGCGCAGGCGTTGGCTGATCGGCATCGGCATATGCGCCGTCCACAGTGCCTGGCGTTGCGTGGCATCCAGCCAGCCGGGGGCCTGCGCCGGGTCCAGCAACACCTGCATCCAGCGCAACATGTCGTTGAGGCTGCAGCGCACACCGCCGGCAGCCATCGAGGGGAAATCGCTGACCTGTGCAGGATCGCGTTCGGCAGCGATATTGCGGTTGCCATCGCGCTGATGCGGCCGGGCGATATTGCCCACAGCCGCCGGTGACCATGCACCTACCTGGCAGCGCTGCATGCCCAGCGGCTGGAAAATCTCCTCGCGCACCAGCTGTGCATACGGCTTGCCCGCTGCCGCCGCTGCGACCTCACCGGCGACCACGTACAACAGATTGTCGTAGGCGTAATCGCTGCGGAAACTGCCGGCCGGCTTCAGGTGGGCCAGTCCGGCGATGATGTCGTTGCGATCAAAATTGTTCGGCTCCGGCCACAGCATCAGGTCGCCTGCGCCCAGGCCCAGACCGCTGTTGTGGATCAACAGGTCACGCACCTGCATGTTGCGCGTTACCCACGGGTCCTGCATGCGGAACTGCGGCAGATGCTTGGTGACCGGGTCCTCCCAGCGCAGCTTGCCGGCCTGTACCAGGCGCGCCAGCACCGCGGCGGTCATCGCCTTGGTGTTGGAGGCGATCTTGAACAGGCTGTCGTCGTTGACTGCTGCTCCCTCGCCAGCGGCCAGTTCACCGCGGGTGCCGCGATAGATGACCTTGCCATCGTCGATCACACCCATGGCAATACCGGGCAAGTGATAGCGCTGCGTGGCCTGGTCGAGCAGGGCATCAAAGCGTGCTTGGTCGCCCTCCGCCGCAGTGACCGGGCCGGTCAGCAGCAAGCCTGCTGCAACCCACAAGCTTCGCAGTTTCATACCGTTTCCTCTTTCCCAAACGCGGACGGCCCGCCGAGGCGGGCCGTCCTTACAAGCTACATCAGAAGTTCCAGGTCACGACCAGGTTGGTGTAACGCGGCGCCTGCCAATTGGTGCCTTCACCGAAGTAAGACATCTTCGTACCCGGTGTGCTCTCGTAGCGGGAGTGCACATTGACCACCGTCTGCCGGTTGAGGAGGTTATAGACCGACAGGCGCGCCGTCAGATCGATACCTTCCACCGGCAACGTCCACATCACACTGGCTCCGAGGTCGATCACCCAAGGCATACGGCCAAATGCACCCCGCCCGGAATACTCCAGCTCACGGTTGGCCCAATCCGAACAATTGGCCTTGCACAGCCAACCGGAGCCACCACCACTGTATTCACCCGGGCCACCGGCATTGCGGTTGTCGTTGGGCCACACCACGCCGAACGCGGTGATCGGGCCACCCGACCGGGCCGTCAGCGTGCTGCCGAAGGACCACTGCTCGTTCAACTTGTACGCACCGCGCAGCTTGAACTGGTGGCGGGCGTCATTGAACGTCACGCCGAAGCGCTCGTTGACCGCCGGGTGATCGTAGTACTGCACCAGGTTGGTGTCGTTGTAGCCGGTGTCGGAATTGACCGGCCCTTCGATGTTGCCTTCGCTCTTGGACAGCAGGTAGCTGGCATTGAATGACCACTTGTCATTCCAGGCGCGGTCGATCTGGAACTCAAGCGCCTTGTAGGTACGCTTGGGTCGCTTGTACCCCATGATGGTGCCGCTACCCGAGGCCTTGTAGCCGTCCTTGGACGAGTCCAGCGTCATCCAGCTGTTTGTACTCGGGCACCACAGCTCATTGGTTTCACCCGGGTTGATGATTGGCCACTTGCCCGAGGAATACCAGTCGCAGCCTTCCACATGGTTGATGCGAGCATCTTCCACGGCACGTGTCATACGACGGTAGGTTGCGTTGACACCGTACGACCATTCCTCGTTGATTGCCTGCTGGAAGCCCAGGATGTACTCGTCCTGGAACACCTGCTTCAGATCACGTGCGACAGCGGTACGCATATCCGTCGGTGCCGGCGCATTGTTATCGGTGTTAACCGGCCCGATCTGCTGGCCGAGTACCGGTACCTTGTAGGTATTGCCGTTGGAGTCCTGCCTCTGCTCCCAGCCATCGAGCACGTAGTAGGTGTGTTCATCGGTGGTGCCGCCACCGAAGTAGTCGGTGAGCTTGTTGGTCAGTGGCGTGTAATAACGGCCCGCATTGCCGAACACCTTCATCGAACCGTCACCCTTCACGTCCCAGCTGAAGCCCAGGCGCGGCGAGATCATGTCGTTGAACTTGGACTTGGCGAAGGTGGCGCCCGAGGCCAACTTGTTGTGGAACTGGTCGAAACGCACGCCGAGGTTCAACAACAGGTTCGGGGTGACGTTCCAGTTGTCTTCCAGATAGAAGGCCTGCGCCTTTGTGCTGACCGGCGCACCGGTAACCTTATAGCGCGCGTCGACGAAATCGGTGACACCCGGAGGCAGCACCGTTCCGTTCACCGCACTGCCCGCGTCGACCCGCAGCACTTGATACATAAATCCATCGCCCGGGTAGCGCGCCGAGCTGACGGAATCCATTACCTCCTGGTCCAGACCGAAACGAATCAGGTGATCGCCAAGGGTCCATTCAAAGTCCAAGCGCGCCGCTTCACGCTTGTCTTCACGGTTGCCGATGGCTTCGTTGGTCGGATGGCAGCCCACGCCTTTCTGATCACCATATACTTCGGTGTAGCTGGATGCCACAGTGAAGATGCTGCATTCACCATCCATGGGGCTGCTGTTACCCACGCTGCGCTTGTTGACGCCATACATCGCCTTGGCGACGAAGTTATCAGTCAGATGGCCGGTATACGTCAACGACCAGTTATCACCGCCAGAGGACCCGATACTTTCGCCAGTGGACTCACCCAGATTGTGCGTGTTCCAGTCGTATTCCTCGCCGCCGTAGCTGGTTTTTAGCGAATCTGTCTTGTCGGAGAATGCAAGCAGCTCCAGCAGGTGATTGTCGTTGATGCGCCAATCGAGCTTGGTACCCCAGAAATCGTTATTGCTCTTGGTCTTCCACGCCTCACTGGTATCGATGTCCTGCGAGTTGCTGTCGCGGTTCTCGTACATCGCAAAGAAGAACAACTTGTCCTGCATGATCGGACCAGACGCCCACACATTGGTCTTGGTCAGCGGGGCGCGATCGCGGCTGGTACGGTCACGCTCGTCAATGGTGCCATCGCTATGGAAATGATCCTTGCGGTCCGAAGCCCATGCCGACGGCTCCATGGTGACCTGCACGCCGCCCTTGAATTCATTGCCGCCCGAACGGGTGATGGCATTGATGACGCCACCGGTGCTGCGGCCGAACTCGGCCGAGTAACCACCGGTCTTGATCTGGAACTCTTCATAGAAATTGAAGGGGACCTCGGAGAAACCCTGGCGGCGGTACGGATCGGTGACGTTCAGGCCGTTGATGTAGGCCACGTTCTCGGCCACGGACGAACCGCCAAAGCTCAAGCCACCAAAGCTCGAGCCGGAATCGACTACGCCCGGCGCCAGCAATGCGACCGCTGTAACGCTCTGGTCAACCGGCATGCGCGCCAGTTCTTCGCGCTTGATGTTGAACGAGGATTCGGTGGAGTAAACATCAACCCGGTTGACGATCTTGGAGCCGGTCACCTGCACCGAATCCAGCGTTACCGCGCCGCTGTCGCCGCCACCGAGGTTGACCGTGGTGGTACCGCCCAGCGACACGTTGACGGCCAGCGGTTCCTTGTCGGTCTGTCCGTCACGCGTCACCTGCAGGCTGTAGTCGCCCACCGGCAACTGGCTCAAGCGATAGGAACCATCGCTGCCGACGGTGACGCTGCGGGTCAGGCCGGTGGACTTGTTCACGATGGTGATCTGGTCACCGGAACTGGCGCGGCCGGCGATGGCACCGCTCGCACTCTGTGCCATCACGCTCGGCGCCATCACGCCCAGACACGCACCCAATGCGACGGTCAGCGCCGCCTTTTTCAACATTTTCCTGTTCATCCCCTGCTCTCTCCTGCAGATGTAGATCGGTAAGTAAAACAACGGTTACCACGTGCTATTACTTGGACTCCGGCGCCAGAACCTGCGACTGGAAGTCGTATTGCCACTGGTTGAAGTAAAGGTTCCCCCCTTCCCACTCAACCTCACCTCGTTGCAGATCAACGGTCTCCGAGCGGAAGTGCTGCTTGGCCGGCACGAACGCACGGGAATAGTCATCGTTGAACGCGATGCGGTAGGCATCCAGCCCGCCGAAATAGAAATTGCGCTGCTCGGGTTGATCGCTGTCCAAAGCACCCGTGCTTACATCCATCGGCACCCAGCCGTAGGGCGCAAGATAGAGCGCGCCCCAATCGTGCAGGTTGTTGTAGCCAACCTCGTTGTCCGAATACACCATGCCCGACTGCCAACGCGCCGGGATGCCGTTCATGCGCAGCAGCGAAATCAGCAGCAAGGTCTGCTGCCCGCAATCGGCATGGCCTGCGTGCAATGCGTAGTCGGAGATGTTGCTGATCGTCGAGTATTCGCGGGCACCGCCCCACGGGATCGCATCCACCGCATCGAACAGCTTCTTGGCGATGCGGTAAGGGTTGGTTTCATTGCCTACCGCCCTGCGCGAGAATTCGCGCATGGCCGGGGTGAACACCACATGCGGGGCGCGCTCGGCCAGGTAGGGGGCCAGCGCGGGATCCCGCGGTGTCGGCTGCACCTTGTCCGGATCGATGATGAAGCGACGCGCGGAAATCGTCAGCTCATAGCTCACCGAGAACTCGGTCGGCGTGCCGGCGACGGCCTTGCGTTCGAGATAGGCCGTGCGCTGCAAGGTATCTTCCGGCGCAATCCGCGCGCCCTGCGGCACGCTGCCCAGCCATTGGATGTTGTCCTGCTGGCCAAGTATCGAGCGCGGATACGGCAGCCAGGCCCGTACCGTTTCCCCCGCCGGGACTGCATCGGCATCCACCTTGATGGACTGTGTGATACGCACGCGCCGCGGGCTGATGCTGGTCTGGCCACTCTGCTCGGATGCCTTGATCACCTCGATATGGTGCGAACCCAGTCGCTCGTAGGGGCCGGGCCGGGAAACACGCTTGTCCGGCGGCCGCCGATTGGAGGCCTCGGCACTGAACAGGAACAGATTGTTCGGCGCGCGCTTGAACCAGCGACGCTGGCCATCGATGTCCAGGTGTTCGATCAGGCCCGCGTCATCCCAGGCCTTGAACTCCTCTTCGCGAAGATCCGGCACCGACTTGCGCACGGCGGCCTTGGCCTGCGCCTCATCGAGAGTGAAATCCAGGCGGATGCGACGCATGCGCTCCTGCTGGAACAGATAGGCCGCACGCGTATCGGCGTCCAGTCCGGGGGCCTTCAGCGCCTTGTCGATCTCGGTCTGGGCACCAGCAAAGTCACCCCCATCCACGCGCGCCACAAGCTCGGGCAACGGCTTCAACGGGCCTTCACCGGCATGTACGGCCCAAGCCAGCCCCACGCACAATGCAGCGCACAGGACCTTGCGGGCGGACGGAACACGGGCAAAGCAGGCAGAATCGGCGGTTGATGCCACGGCAACACTTCCACGTGCAGGGTGGTTACAGCTGTGTAACACGCACCCAGCACCCGGTCAATAATTTATTCTTGCTTTAATGGAAGAAAGGAATAAATATTCCAGAGCATCACTGAGGGGAGCTACCCAATGCCTGCCATGCCGTCGCCATCCCAGCGCCTAGCGCCGTTGTCCCGGGCGCTGATCCTCGCCGCCGCGCTGTGCGCGGGCCCGGCGTTTGCGCTGTCCCCGCCGGCCAGCCCGGCACCTGCCAGCTATGCCGGCATCATTGGCCTGGAAGATGCCCTGCTGGCACCGCAGCCCTGGATCGCCAAGCTGCCCAATGCCAACGCGCTGATCCTGGACCGTGCCGCGATCCAGGCGCAGAACACGCGCATGCGCCAGCTGGACGGCTCCATCATCGATCTGCGCGCCTTGCCGGCACTACTGCCACAAGTACTGGTCCGCGAGCACATCGCCGGCATTTCCAAGGCCCCCACCCGCACCCTGTACGACGTGCAGGGCAAGCAGGTCAGCGCCGCCCAGCTGCAGGCGGTGACCGCCAACCTGGGCCTGGATGCGATCCCGGCCACGCGCCCGATCCAGTACGGCCTGGTGGTCCACCGCGCCGCGCTGCGCGCCTTCCCCACCGAGCTGCGCGTGTTCAGCAGCCAGGGCGATACCGATATCGACCGTTTCCAGGAGTCGGCACTGTTCCCCGGTGACGCGGTAGCAGTGCTGCACGAGAGCGCCGACGGCAAGTGGGTGTTTGTTGCCAGTGAGCGTTACGCCGCCTGGATGGAAAAGCGCTTTGTCGGCGTCGGCAGTGCCGAGCAGGTGTTCGGCTACGGTGCCACCGGCCCGTACCGAGTGATCACCGCCGGCAAGGCGTTCACCGCACATACCCCGGAAGAACCGCGCGTCTCCGACCTGCAGCTGGAAATGGGCGTGCGCGTACCGGTACTGGCGGATTGGCCGGTGATGGATCCAGTCAACGGCCAGCAGGCGCATGCCGGCCACGTGATCCAGCTGCCGGTGCGCAATGACGATGGCAGCCTGGCGCTGGTGCCGGCCCTGCTGCCGCGCTCGCAGGAATCGTCCAGCGATTACCTGCCGCTGACCCAGGCCAACCTGATCACCCAGGCCTTCAAGTTCCTTGGCGAACGCTATGGCTGGGGCCATTCCTATGACACCCGCGATTGCAGCGGCTTCGTGTCCGAGATCTACCGCAGCTTCGGCGTGTTGCTGCCGCGCAATACCAGCGCGCAGGCGATCAGCCCGGCGCTGGACCGCCTGCCGTTCACCGACAAGGACGGCAAGGCCAAGCGCAACGAGGCCATCGCCAAGCTGCAGGTGGGCGACCTGATCTACATCCCCGGCCACGTGATGATGATGCTGGGCGAAGCCAACGGCATGACCTGGGTGATCCACGACACCTCCGGCGGCAGCTGGTTCGACGGCAGCGGCAAGCGCGTGCATGCCAGCCTCAACGGCGTCTCGGTGACCCCGCTGCAGCCGATGATGGCCAGCGACACCGCCAGCTACATCGACCGCATGACCAACATCCAGCGCATCCGCCTGCAAGACACCAAATGAAGATCACCGACATCGAACTGGGCATGCTCCGCGTGCCGCTGAAAACCCCGTTCAAGACCGCGCTGCGCACCGTGGAAACGGTGGAGGACATCGTGGTGCTGGTGCGCACCGACACCGGCCATACCGGCTACGGCGAGGCGCCGGCCACCGCGGTGATCACCGGTGACACCCATGGCTCGATCATCGAAGCCATCAACACCTTCATCAAGCCGCGCCTGATTGGCGAGGACATCAGCAACCTCAACCGCATCTGCGGGCTCATCCAGGGCGCGATGGAGCGCAATACCAGCGCCAAGGCGGCGGTGGAGATCGCCATCTACGACCTGTGGGCGCAGCTGCACAAGGCACCGCTGTACCAGATGCTGGGCGGTGGCGACCCGGTGATCACCACCGATATCACCATCAGCGTGGACTACATCGACAAGATGGTGGCCGATTCGCTGTCGGCGCTGGACCGCGGCTTCGAGTCGCTGAAGATCAAGGTCGGCAAGGACATCGGCCTGGACATCGAGCGGGTCAAGGCCATCCATGCCGCGGTCGAAGGCCGCGCCTTGCTGCGCCTGGACGCCAACCAGGGCTGGACCGCCAAGCAGGCGGTGTATGCCATGAACGTGCTGGAGAACGCCGGCGTGGTGCTGGAGCTGCTGGAACAGCCCGTGAAGGCGGCGGACATCGCCGGCATGAAGTACGTCACCGAACGCGTCAACACGCCGGTGATGGCCGATGAGAGCGTGTTCAGTCCGCACCAGGTATTCGACCTGATCCAGCAGGGCGCAGCCGACATCATCAACATCAAGCTGATGAAGACCGGCGGCATTTCCAATGCGATCAAGATTGCCGATATCGCCTCGTTGTACGGCGTGCCGTGCATGATCGGCTGCATGCTGGAATCCAGCATCAGCGTTGCGGCGGCGGTACACCTGGGCGTGGCCAAGTCCGGCGCGATCAGCAAGGTGGACCTGGACGGCCCCTCGCTGAGCCAGTTCAACCCGGTGGTGGGCGGTGTGATCTTCAACGAATCGGAGATCAGCATCACCGACGCCCCCGGCCTGGGCATCGTCGAGGTACGCGGGCTGGAGATGATCAAGCCGTGATCACGCAGGCGGCGGCAACCGTTCTCTCCCCGGTTGCCGCCGCCGTGGTCGCGCAGGTGGAAACAACAGCACCGGCAAAGCCCGGTGCTGTTTTTTTTTGGAAAAAGCGTTCCCGCGACCTCACGCGACACGACACCACCATTCTCACGCAGCAAGAAACCGTCATTCCCGCGAAGGCGGGAATCGCTCTGTCTTCTGCTTCTGCTCCAGCCCCCTCCCTTGCGCGCAGCGCAGGAGAACGTTGGGGAGAGGTAGTTTCGGCTGTTGCTGTTGCTGTGGCTCAAGCTCTCGCCCCACCGGGTCCCCTTCCGCAGCGATGGAGCTGGCAGATCAAAGGCAAGGGCAACAGCTACCCCTCCCCAACCCTCCCCTGCACTTCGTGCAAGGGAGGGGGCTGGAGCAAAGACACGGGCACAGGCGAAAGCCCAAAGCGCCCTCACCCCAACCCCTCTTCTGCTTCGGAGGAGAGGGGCTATGGAGCAACGGCGAAAACAGCAGTGCTGCTCCACTTGCTTGCGCAATCCCTTAAAGTCTTCGGCAGATAGCCATCCCTACGCCCATGCCACCTCTGGTAAAAATCCGCTCTGAACGCGAACAGATGTCGGCCATCGAACGTCGCATCGCCGATTTCATCCTCGACAACGCCCACCTGCTGCGCGACTACTCCTCCCAGCAACTGGCCAACGCCCTGGATATCAGCCAGTCCAGCGTGGTCAAGTTCAGCCAGAAGCTGGGCTTCAAGGGTTATCCCGACCTGAAGTACTCGGTCGGCGCCGCCGTTGCCGCCGCCGGTAACGGTGAAAGCACGCGCTGGCCGCCCGAGGACCAACCCGGCGGCTACCTGCTTGTCGCCGAAACCCTGCGCCGTGCCAAACTCGCCGCCGAAGAAGAAACCATGGCCGCCAATGCGCAGGCCGACGTCGAAGCCGTCATCGCCCTGGTCGATACCGCGCCCAAGGTCTTCATCTATGGCCTGGGCGACGACGGCCTGTACGCCCGTGAGTTCGCCATGCGCCTGTCGCTGCTGGGCATCCTTACCGTGCAGCACGCCGACCCCATCCTGATGACCGCCAACCTGGCCGCCGCGCGGCCCGGCGATGTGCTGTTAGTGTTTTCCGAGTTCGGCAAGCTGCCGCAGCTGTGGCAGCTCTCCCGTCAGTTCCAGGAGGTGGGCGGCAAGGTGGTGTCCATCACCCGCCACACCGCCAACCCGCTGCGCGCACATGCAGATGCCGCCTTGGCCATCTGCGCGCATGACCCGCAACCGCCCATTGCCCAGCTGCTCTACCGCAGCTCGCTGCAATACCTGCTGGATTTCGTGTTCGTGCTGCTCTGCCAGGCCAACCCCGACAGGCAGCGGCAGCTGGCCATGAACCAGGAACGCATCCAGCAACTGATCGACAACTGAGCCAGGACTCTTCGCCATGACCCGCTTCCTCCAGCGCCACCCCCGCCACCTGCTCGGCTGCCTGCTGCTGATCGCCGCGCCCATCGCCGCAGCCACCACGCCGCTGCAGGAAGCTCAGCAGCTGATCGTCGTCACCGCCCCCGGCTGGGACGCAACGCAGGGGAACCTGCAGGCCTTTGAGCGCGGCGCACACGGTTGGCAGCCGCATGGCGAGGGCTTCGCCGTCGCCCTTGGTCGCAACGGCAGTGCCTGGGGCCTCGGCCTGCATGCCGCGCAGCAGACCGGCCCGCACAAGCAGGAAGGCGATGGCCGCAGCCCGGCCGGCATCTTCGGCATCGGCCCGGCATTCGGCTATGCCGACCACATCCGCAGCCAGATGCCGTACCAGCCGATGCTGGCCAGCAGCTACTGCATGGATGTGCCGGC
>NZ_DLJW01000004.1:41206-45403 GCF_002477705.1 Stenotrophomonas sp. UBA7606
AGGGCAGCTGCATCTTCGCCCATCTGTGGCGCCAGCCTGGCGAAGCCACCGCCGGTTGCACGGCGATGGAACCCGAGCGCATGTCCGCCCTGCTGGAATGGCTGTCGCCGCAGGCCAAGCCGCTGTTCGTGCTGCTGCCGCAGGCCGAGTACCAGCGCCTGCAACACGACTGGGAACTGCCGCTGCTTGCGGACACTGCCCATTGAGCATTTGCCAGGTTCCGGGCATCTTCCCCTTTCTCCTGCCGAACACCGACTAGATGACCGCCAGCGCACCCGCAAAATCTTCCAAGGTCTCCGCACCGGTCAAGGTGTTGATCGCGTTGGTGCTCGCCGCTATCGTCGGGCTGGCGCTGACCGCCTATGACCAGGCGCTGGCGCTGAAGATCGCCGACGTGCTGCGCCCGATCGGCCGACTCTGGCTCAATGCACTGCAGATGACGGTGGTGCCCCTGGTGACCGCCCTGGTCATCGTTGGCGTCAACACCGCCAGCAATGCCGCCGCCTCCGGTCGTACCGCGCGCAACGCCATCATCGTATTCCTGGTGCTGCTGGTCGGTTCGGCGGCGTTCTCGGCGGTGATCACCCCGCTGCTGCTGGACCTGCTGCCACGCGATGCCGACAACATCCAGGCCTTCCGCGACGCGTTGCGCTCACCGGCCACCGGCGCCACCCCGCCCAGCGCTGCGCAATGGATCAGCTCGCTGATTCCCAGCAATGCACTGGCCGCGGCCGCCTCCAGTGCGATGCTGCCGCTGGTCGCCTTCGCCATGTTCTTCGGCTTTGCCTTGAGCCGGCAGGAACCCGACCGCCGCGAGCGCATCCTCGACATCATCCGCATCATCGCCGACACCATGATCACCATCGTGCGCTGGGTGCTGTGGGCGGCGCCGGTCGGCGTGTTCGCGCTGGTGTTCGTGGTCTGCGCCGAGGTCGGCATGAGCATCCTCGGCGTGCTTGGCTATTACATCGTGCTGATGTGCGTGATCTACATCCTGATCACCCTGCTGCTCTACGTGGTCGCCCGCTTCGCTGCCGGTGAACCGTTCGGCCGCTTCGCCCGTGCGCTGGTGCCGGTGCAGGTGATTGCCGGCAGCACGCAGTCCTCGCTGGCCTCGCTGCCGGCCATGATCGACAGCGCGCGCAACCGCCTGGGCTATCCGCCGGCGCTCACCTCGCTGGTGCTGCCAATGGCGGTATCGCTGTTCCGCATCACCAGCCCGGCGCAGTACATCGCCGTGGCCAGCTTCATTGCCTGGTTGTACGGTATCGACGTGCATGCCTCGCAATATGCGGTGGCGGTACTGCTGGCAGCGGCCATCAGCATGGGCTCGACCGGCCTGCCCGGCCAGGCCAACTTCATGACCAACAACATGCCGATCACCCAGAGCCTGGGCCTGCCGGTGGAACCGCTGGGTGTGCTGCTGGCGGTGGATACCATCCCCGATGTGTTCTGCACCATCGGCAATGCCACTGGCGGCGTCACCGCCACCGGCATCGTCGCCCGGCATACGGTGAACCAGCCGGAGCAGGATCAAAGCAGCGACAGCTGATTGCCTGCAGCCACTCCCACCCGCGCGGGGATGGGAGTGTCGTTCAATCAGTCCTGCGGCGGCAGCGGCGGGGTGCCGTAAGCCGCATCGGCGGCCATCACGTCACGGGTGTTCTTCTGCACGGCGACGGCGCCAAACAGCGACAGGGCGAACGACATGCCGTAGAAGCCCTTCTCGCTGAGCAGCAGGGTCGCGTTCCACAGCCCCACCAGCAACAGCAGCAGCGCGCACAGCAGTGCGAACCAGCACAGGCTGTAATACAGGCTGCTCACCGGGATGTTCTCCAGCCGGTCACGCACGCTCTTCTGCAGCGATACCGCCGAGAACAGCCCGAACAGCAGCAGGGTCAGGTAATAGCCTTTCTCGTTGAGCAGCATCTCGGCGTTGAACAGGCCGACCAGGTAGGCCACCGCCCCCAACAACAATGCCGTCCAAGCGGAGGCGATGAACGCGGCGGAGGGGCGATTGATCTGTTGCTTGGTCATGAAAACTCCTTTTTTGCAGGTGCAGGGGACCCAGAATCCGCGGGCGCTCGGCCGCTACGGTAAGCGATTCCATGTGGCAGTCCCATCCCCCCGGAACAGGCAGCATCGGCCATCATGGTGTAAAACCCTGCACTGGTATCGCCTACCGTTTCTGGAGACCTCCATGCCCCGCACCCTCCTGCTCAGCATGAGCCTTGCCCTTGCTCCCGTCCTGTTCACCAGCGCCTGTGCCGCGGATCCGGACCCTGCCGCCGAAGCAGCGGTAAAGCCGGCGCAGTGGCCATTCACCGCCACCGAAGCCGCGCGCTTCAACGAACCCTGGGCAATGACCTTCCTGCCCGATGGCAGCCTGCTGGTCACCGAGAAGGGCGGCAAGCTGGTCCACTTCGATCCGGCCAGCGGCAAGCGCGGCAACATCAGCGGCGTGCCCACCGTGGCCTATGGCGGCCAGGGCGGCTTTGGCGACGTTGTTGTCCATCCACACTTCGCCAGCAACGGCCTGGTCTATTACAGCTATGCCGAAGACGGCGCGGACGACACCCGCGGCGCGGCAGTAGCCCGTGCCAAGCTGGTCTTGAATGCCGACGGCAGCGGCCAGCTGACGGATGCGCAGGTGATCTGGCGGCAGACCCCCAAGGTCAGCGGCCGTGGTCACTACGGTCACCGCCTCGCCTTCGGCCCGGATGGCAAGCTGTGGATCAGCTCCAGCGAACGGCAGAAGTTCGACCCGGCGCAGGACATGAAGACCAACCTGGGCAAGATCATCCGCCTCAACGACGATGGCAGCGTGCCGGCCGACAATCCGTTCGTGGCACAGGGCTCACCGGCTGACCAGGTATGGTCGCTGGGCCATCGCAGCGTGTTGGGCCTGGCCTTCGACGGCAACGGCAAGCTGTGGGAGCACGAGATGGGCCCCAAGGGAGGCGATGAGCTGAACCTGATCCAGCGCGGCGGCAATTACGGCTATCCCATCGTCTCCAACGGCGATCACTACGACGGCCGCCCCATTCCGGACCACGACACCCGCCCGGACTTCATCGCCCCGGTAGTGACCTGGCGCCAGGTGATCTCACCGGCGGGCTTCATCATCTACAACGGTGCCCTGTTCCCGCAGTGGCAGGGCAGCGGTTTCATTGGCGGGCTGTCGTCCAAGTCGTTGGTACGCGTTGCCTTTGACGGCGACAAGGCCCGCGAAGCCGAACGCTTCGACATGGGCAACCGCATCCGCGAAGTGGAACAAGGCCCCGATGGTGGACTCTGGCTGCTGGAAGACGGCAGCAACGGCCGCCTGTTGAAGCTGACCCCCAAAGCAGACTGACCCACCCGGTAGTGCCGAGCCATGCTCGGCAGATGCCTTACCAATGCAGTGCCGAGCCATGCTCGGCAAGGGCCTTACCGACACCCCGCTTTGCCGAGCATCGCTCGGCACTACGCTGCGGTGTTGCCCGCTCGCAACCGCACTGCCAGTCCTATCGCCTGCACCAGGCCATAGCAGACCAGGGCCGCCGCCAAGGCCAGGGTCAATGGACTGGCATTACCCATCCCCGGCCCCATGCCCTGGCTGAACGCACCGGCATACCAGCGCCAGGCCAGGCGCCCGATCAGCAGCACCGCCAACGCACCGCCGATCCACGGATTGGGCGTATAGCCCGGCGCACCATCACGCGTACTGATCACGGTATGTTTGAGCGCGAACCCGCCCAGCCCCACGCCGGCAATCGAACCTGCAACAACACCCCAAACAACATGCGGGACATATACCGCCGCAAGCACCAGCATCGCGCTGACCATCGACAGGATGCCGATGCGGATGCCATTGCGGACCGGCCGCCAGGCTTGCCAACCGAAGTGTCGGCGGATGCGCCGGTAGTAGAGCCAACCGAAACCAGCGGTCATCAACCAGGGCATGTAGACAGGCAATGCTGCAGGCATGGAACGTCCACCGTGATGTAGAAGCAGCGTGAGCCGCGAACCAAGGTAGTGCCGAGCCATGCTCGGCAGCGGCCTTGTCGATAAGCGCCATCCTGCAATGCCAAACCAATGTCGGCAAGCGGCATGCCGGGCAGGCTCTGCCGCGCCATGCTCCCTTCCTTTGGCGCAGCCGAGGGAAAGGCTGGGGAGGTGGCCTTTCGCTGGTAATGCCCCTGCCGAGCATGGCTC
>NZ_DLJW01000115.1:0-2957 GCF_002477705.1 Stenotrophomonas sp. UBA7606
TCGATGCGGCCTTCCAGGAAGGAGCGCGCATAGATACCCGGGGCGCTGTGGCCCTGGATGAACAGCAGGTCGCCCGGGTGGTTGTCGCTCGGGGCGCGCCAGAAGTGGTTGAAGCCCACGTCATACAGGGTGGCGCCGGAGGCGAACGAGGCGATGTGGCCGCCCAGGTCGCCGGGCTTGCGGTTGGCACGCACCACGGTAGCCATGGCGTTCCAACGGATGATGGAACGAATGCGCCATTCCAGTTCCGCATTGCCCGGGCTCTTGGCCTCCAGCTGCGGCTCGATGGTGTTGACGTATTCGGTGGTGGGCGAGAACGGCAGGAATGCACCCGAACGACGGGTCAGTTCAACCATGCCTTCCAGCAACTGATGCGCGCGCTCGGGGCCCTCGACATCGATAACGGCCTTCAACGACTCGATCCACTCCTGGGTTTCCAGGGGATTCGTGTCGTTGTTCAGCACCTCGTTCAACCAGTTCATTAGCGCTCCCAGTTACTGCACGCACGCGCGCGCTTGTCGTTGTTTTGAGCCCCAAAGTGTAGCGCAACCGCCATGCCTCAAAGCTGGCTACGCATACGTATGGAGCGGTAAAAGCCAGTGTCTGCAAGACAATTCGCGACACGCCCCCTACCCGGGAGTGGACAGCCGGAGACAGCCGCCTTGCCCGGCACTGGCGCTTTATGGCGCGAAACAGCGGCCGACGTTGCCATCGGCAATGGCCAGGCCGGTGACAGCAGGCCGATGCTGCAATGCAGCATCTGGCGCTGAATGCAAGCCCAGCTGGTCTGCACCGTCCCATGAGAAGTGATTACGTTTGCACTGGAAGAGTTTTCGATATATCGTTTTGCGCAAATTCGATATATCGAAAACTCCCATGAACAGCCCGGACCTCCGTCGCTCCCCCACCCCGCGCCCCTTGGGCCGTGGCGATCTGCGCCTGTTGCTGCTGTCGTTGATCGGCGAGCAGCCACGCCACGGTTATGAGCTGATCCAGCAGATCAGCGAGATGTTCGTGCGCGTCTACACGCCCAGCGCGGGCTCGGTGTATCCGCTGCTGGCCGATTTCGAGAAGCAGCGCTGGGTAAGCGCCGAGGAAGACGGCGGGCGCAAGCGCTACCACATCACCAGCCTGGGCCTGGCCCAGCTCAAGCTGCGCGCCGAGGAGGTGGAAACCGCGCGCATGCGTGCACGCCACAATTCGCGCGTCATCGCCAGGGAAAGCCTGCCGGCGCCGCTGCGCGATGCCATGCACCAGTTCACTCATTCGTTGATGTTGCGCAAAGGGGATTGGCAGGACGCCGATGTCGCGCGCATCGCCAGCCTGATTGCAGAGGCGACCGCGCTGGTACAGCAGCAGCCGCAGGAAAACTGATTCGCACCACCGTTGTTCATTACGACCCAGCCAGAGCGATCCAGCCAGGTCATCCCGGCCTTGCCGACACTGACCCCAGGTACCCCATGTCACAGCATGAAACCCAATTGATCCGCATGACCCCGCGTTTCCGCCAGCTGCAGGTGTTGCGCAGCGAACGCCTGACCCCGAACATGCAGCGTGTTGTTGTAGGCGGCGAGGCACTGGAAGGCTTTGACAGCCGCTCGCCGGACGATCACGTCAAGCTGTTTTTTGCCAATGCCGAGGGCGAGTTTGTCTTGCCTGAGCTCACCGAGCACGGCCCGCGCTACCCGGAAGGCAAGCAGCCTTCACCGGCGCGCGATTACACGCCGCGTTTCTACGATGCCGACGCCGGCGAACTGGTACTGGACTTCGTACTGCATGGCGATGGCCCGGCCACCAGCTGGGCGGCCAATGCCAAGGTCGGCGATGCGCTGGTGGTTGCTGGCCCGCGTGGCTCGCATGTGGTGGCCGATGACTTCGACTGCTATGTGCTTATCGGCGATGAGACGGCCTTGCCGGCGATCGCGCGGCGGCTGGAAGAACTACCGGAAGGTGCAGTCGCCGAGGTGTTCATCGAGATCCCCGAAGAAGGCGACCGGCAGCCGCTGGAAAGCGCGGCGCAGGTGACCGTGTCGTGGTTTGAGCGCAATGGCTTTGATGCGGCCAGCAGTACCTTGCTGGAAGACGCCTTGGTGGACTTCGAGCAGCCTGATGGCGATGCGCATTACTGGATTGCCACCGAGTCCAAGCGTGCGCGGATGATGCGCAAGTTTGTTGAGGGGCATCTGCAGGTGCCGAAGGAGTGGATCCGCGCCACCGGGTATTGGAAGGCGGATCCGAACGAGATGGAGTGATGGGTTTGTCCCTCCCCTTCGCTGCGCGAAAGGAAGGGGGCTAAGCGGCTGCTCAAGCGAGCGATGAAGATGTAGTGCCGAGCCATGCTCGGCAGGAGCTTTCCCAGTAAGGCCCCAGCCGAGCATGGCTCGGCTCTACCAGGTCAAAAGCACCCCTCCCCAGCCCTCCCCTTCGCTGCGCGAAAGGGAGGGGGCTAAGCGGCTGCTCAAGCGAGGTGATAACGATGTAGTGCCGAGCCATGCTCGGCAGAGGCTTTCCCAGTAAGGCCCCAGCCGAGCATGGCTCGGCTCTGCCTGGTCAAAAGCACCCCTCCCCAACCTCCCCATCGCTGCGCGAAAGGAAGGGGGCTAAGCGGCTGCTCAAGCGAGTGATAACGATGTAGTGCCGAGCCATGCTCGGCAGAGGCTTTCCCAGTAAGGCCCCAGCCGAGCATGGCTCGGCTCTACCTGGTCAAAAGCACCCCTCCCCAACCCTCCCCTTCGCTGCGCGAAAGGGAGGGAGCTAAGCGTCTGCTCAAGCGAATGATAACGATGTAGTGCCGAGCCATGCTCGGCAGGAGCTTTCCCAGTAAGGCCCCAGCCGAGCATGGCTCGGCTCTACCTGGTCAAAAGCACCCCTCCCCAACCCTCCCCTTCGCTGCGCGAAAGGGAGGGGGCTAAGCGGGCTGCTCAAGCGAGGTGATAACGATGTAGTGCCGAGCCATG
>NZ_DLJW01000115.1:3289-36104 GCF_002477705.1 Stenotrophomonas sp. UBA7606
CCTCCCCAACCCTCCCCTTCACTGCGCGAAAGGGAGGGGATTAAAGCTGCAGCCCTGCGCCGAAGCGGTAGGTCACACCCAACATCGGGCCCGACAACGACACATCCAGTCGTTTGCCCTTGTCGCGGTAATCCAGGTGCTGATGGCGGTAGCCCATCGACACGAACAGCTTGTCCGTTGCCTGGTAATTGGCCAGCGCCAACAATTGCCAGGTGCTGTCCGAGCCCACGCCAAAGCCGCCTACGTCCACATAGGCAATGCTGCTCCAACGCGGGCTCAAGGCCTGACGCCAGCGCACGCCGGCAATCGGGTCGACGAAACTGGAATCCGAACGCGCCGATACCAGCCCTGGCACCTCCACCGCCGCACTGATATCCCAGTAACGGATACCCGCCAGCAGATCGATGCCGGTGCGCTCCTCTGCCATCCACGCATAGCCAGCAGTCAACGTGGCCGAGGTCTGCCGCACCTTCACCTTGGCCGCCAGGCCGATCGGCAGCGGGGTGGAATCGGAGGTGGATGCATGGGTGAAATCCGCCTGCAGCACGAAATCACCCCGACGCGCGGTGCCGGTGATGAAGGCTGCCGCGTCCAGGCTGTCCATCAGCTCGGAGAAGGATTTGTCCACGTCCGCCGTCGGCGCACTGCGGAACGGCCTTACCTGGCCTTCCATGCCGCTCATCCACACATAGGGCGTGGCCTGGAAGCGCCAGCTGTCATCACTGGCACTCTCGGCCTGGGCCAGCGGCGGCGCCAGCAAAAGCGCTGCCAGCAACGCCGGCAGGCGCTTGAATTTGAATTGCTTGTTCATTGGAACTCCGGGTAACGCATGCCCGCTTGCCGGGCATGCGTTCGGTATACGCGGGTGGTGCTCAGACGCCGAGGAAACGGAACGGCTTGGTTTCCTTGAACTGGGCGTTGGCCTCGCCGGCATAGATGTTGCGCGCCTGCTCACCCAGGTCCAAGCGCTTGACCTTGCCGCTGTTGGCGCCGAAGTCGATCTTCTTCAAGTCCACCCAGAACACGTTGGTGCTCAGCGCCGACTCGAAGTAGTAGCGCTTGCGCGACTGGTCGGACACCGTGCGCCAGCGGGTGGAGGAGATATTGGGCTCGCCCGGGGTGGTGATGCCATAAGGCACCGATACGTTGCGGATCACGCCGAACACGCTGGCGGTGGACTCCACCGGATCGGTCGATTTGGGGATGGCGTCGATGTAGAACGCAGCGCGCGCGAAGCGGTCGGAGGCGCGGTTGGTGCCCGGCAGCATCACCGTGCCGCCAATCTGCCGCCAGTAGCTTTCCAGCGCCAGCTGCTCCTCGAAGATCGGCGAGTTGGTCATCACCTTGTAGTCGCGGCTGTGGTGGATGACCTGCTTGCCCTTGATGTACTCGATGATCGCGCTGTCGCCACTGGCATCGGACAAGGACAGGTGCAATGTGGCCAGGCGCTGCTCGCCCGGTGCCGCGTCGCTGACCAGGGTAAAGGGCTCGTCGGCCAGCGCCTTGACCGCTTCGTCCACGGTGGCGAAGTTGTCCAGCATGTACTGGGTCCACACCGAGATGGCCAGGCCCGGCTTGCCGCTGTTGCGCTCGGGGTACTCGGACTCGGCCAGCCACAGCAGGTTGGCGACCAGGCCGGCCTCGTTCATGCCGTCGGTGGTGGCGATGTCGTAGGCACTGGCGATGACGCTGCCATAGCGCGAGGTCCACTTGAGCGTGTCGGCACCGGTTTCGCCGGTGCGCTGCATGCCACGCGGGAACATCCACAGGTGGGTGCCGGTGTCGACCTTGTAGTCCATCGAGCGGCCAGTGAAGATTTCATCGCCGGCACCGTGGTAGACGAAGCGGGTGCAGGCATCGGCATCGTGTTGTACGCCGAGCATGCCGATGCAGGCGGTGGCGCAGGCGGCGAGGAGGGATCGCTTGACTGACTTCATGGGTGTTGCCTCCGTGGCTGGACCGGTTCAGTAATGCAATCCGCAGGATCTTAGCAGCCATTCATTTTCCGTCTAAGACGCAGTTGGCAATCCCGGCAAGGGGCGGGCGTACAGCGGGGGCGCTGCTATGCTGGCCGCAACCACACCCGGTCGCACACATCAGATGATCACCATGCCTGCCTTCCCCCCCCGCCTGCGCACGCTGCGCCTGCCCGCCTGCATGTTGTTGGCGCTTACGCTGGGCGGTTGCCTGACCGCACCGGGCCCAACCGTGGCCGGCGACGGCCGCTGCAGTGATGCCAGCCTGCAATGGGCGGTGGGCCAGCCCGGCGATGAGGCCAATATGCGCCGCTTGGCGAAGGAAAGCGGCGCCGGCCTGGTCAATCCGATCACGCCGACCACGATTGTGTCGCGCGATATCCGCCAGGATCGCCTGCGCGTGTACATGGATGCGGACAACGTGATTACGGCGGTTCGCTGCGAATGAGTTTTGTGGGGTGTTTTGGGTGGAGCGCTTTGAAGCCTGAAGTGCAGAAGCTTGCCCTCACCCCTACCCCTCTCCCGCCAGCGGGAGAGGGGACTTGATCGGCGCGATTATGCGGAACTGATGCAGCGTTGGCTTCGTTCCTGAAAAGCCGGCATCGCTTTGCTTTGCTTTGCTCTGCCTTGCCCCGCTCTGCCTTGCCCCGCTCTGCTTTGCCCCGCTCTGCTTTGCTTTGCTTTCCCCTCTCCCGCAAGCGGGAGAGGGGTAGGGGTGAGGGCAAGCTTTGGCTTTGGCCTTGGCTTTAGCTTTAGCTTTAGCTTTGGCCTTGGCTTTAGCTTTAGCCACGCCCCCTCCCAAACACCACACACACAAAAGCAAAGGCCCGCCAATGGCGGGCCTTTGCTTTTTAGCTGAAACCTCGAACAACCCGGACGCGATTACTCGGCCTTCGGAATCGACGCTTCGGTGGTGATGCGGATCTTGACGTCATCGCTCACCGCCGGGGCATAGGCGCCCACGCCGAAGTCGCTGCGCTTGATGGTGGTGGTGGCATCAAAGCCCACCGACGGCACCTTCATCATCGGGTGCTCACCGGCACCATTGACAGTGACATCCAGCACCACCGGCTTGGTCTGGCCCTTGACGGTCAGGTCACCGGTCACGGTCAGCTTGTTGGTGCCGGCCGCTTCCACCTTGGTGCTCTTGAAGGTGGCAGTCGGGAACTTGGCGGCGTCGAAGAAATCAGCGCTGCGCAGGTGTTCGTCGAACTTGGCGGTGAAGCTGTTCAGGCCCGACAGCGGCAGGGTCACTTCCACGCTCGACTTGCTGACGTCGGCAGCGTCGTAAACCAGAGTGCCATCGGCATTGCCGAAGTGGGCGGTCGGGTTGGAGAAGCCCATGTGGTTCCACTGCACCAGCACGTCGGTGTGGGTCGGGTCGAGCTTGTAGGTGCCCGCGGCAACCTGGATGGCAGCGGCTTCGCTGGCGGCCGGGGCGGCAGCAGCGGCATCGGCCGGGGCAGCAGCGGTTTCAGCCGGGGCGGCAGCCGGAGCAGCGGTATCGGCCGGCTTGGAGCAGGCGGTGATGGCAGCGGCCAGGGCCAGCGGGAGCAGCAGCTTGGAAAGATTGGACATGGGAATTCTCCTGAAAGTGGGAAAACGGGATGAGGGCAGTTTCAACAGGCGGAGCTTCAGTCGCCGTGACGGAAACCGCCAGGACAACACTCAGACAATGCGTGCCGCTTCGTCGAAGGACAGGCGCGGCAGGCGCGGGAATACCGCCGACGGATCGCCATAGCCCAGGTTGACCAGGAAGTTGGACTTGATCGCGGTGCCGGCAAAGAACGCTTCGTCCACCTTGGCCGCATCGAAGCCCGACATCGGGCCTGCATCCAGGCCCAGCGCGCGCGCGGCGAGGATCAGGTAGGCGCCCTGCAGGGTGCCGTTGCGGAATGCCGCCTCGTGGCGACCTTCGCGCGGGCCGTCGAACCAGGCCTTGGCGTCGGTGTGCGGGAACAGGTAGGGCAGCTTTTCGTGGAAATCCTGGTCGAAGCCGACAATCACCGTCACCGGCGTGGCCAGGGTCTTGGCCAGGTTGCCCTCGGACAGAGCCGGGGCCAGCTTCTGCTTGGCTTCCGCGGATTTGACGAACACGAACCGGGCCGGCGTGGAGTTGGCGGCGGTGGGCGCCCACTTCAGCAGGTCGTACAAGGCACGCAACTGGCTGTCCTCGACCGGGCGGTCCTGGAAGGCATTCTGCGTACGCGCGGTGCGGAACAGCTGGTCAAGCGCGGCATCGTTGAAGATGTCGGACATGGAAACTCCGTGGTGAATTGGGCTACGGTCTCATGGCATTGCGCCGGAAAGCCCGGGACAATGGCATCGCCGATCTGAGCGCGCAGTGTAGAGCGCCTCGACTGTTGCAACACCACGCCTTATTGAAACGAATTAATGCCATACGCGAAACGATCGACGCTCCCCTGGACGATCACTGACGGCCGCGCCGGCAATGTGCGGCAGGCCGTGGCGCTGGCGTCTGCGCTGCGCCTGGGTGGCCAGCAGCGCCTGCAACTGCAGCCGCAGGCGCCGTGGCGTTGGCTGTCCCCGCGCTTGCTGCCGGGCGCCGCCGGGGGCTTTGGCGAGGTTTTCCAGAACCTGGCCGGCACCGCACCGGGGCTGGCGATCGGCTGTGGCCGCCAGGCCGCCGCCGCCCTGCGGGTACTGGCCCAGCGCGGCACGCGCACGGTGCAGATCCTGGACCCGCGCATCAATCCGCGTCATTGGGACCTGCTGGTGGTGCCCGAGCACGACCGCCTGCGCGGTGCCAACGTGCTCACCCTGCTGGGCAGCCTCAATCCCGTCAGCGACGACTGGCTGGCCTGGGGCCGGGCTGCGTTTTCCAGCTTCGAGCAGCTGCCCGGGCCGCGCACCGCCCTGCTGGTGGGCGGGCCCACCGACCACGCTCCATGGCAGGACGCCGACATCCAACCCCTGTTCCAGCAGTTGGCCGCGCGCATCCGCGCCGATGGCGGCAGCGTGCTGGCCACCACCTCGCGGCGCACCCCAAAGCCGGTGACACAGGCCCTGCTGGCGGCTTTTGACGATGTGCCCGGGGTGATCTGGAGCGATGGCGGCGACGGTTCCAACCCCTACGGCGGTCTGCTGGGCTGGGCCGACCGCATCGTCTGCACGCCGGATTCGGTGAACCTGCTGTCCGAGGCCTGTGCCACCCGGGTACCGGTAGGCGTACTGCTGGGCCAGCGCGCGCAGGGCCGCATGGCCCGCTTCCAACAGGCGCTGCGCGATCGCGGCCGGCTGCTGGTGGGCCTGGAGGCACTGGACGCGGACGTTACCCTACCGGTGGAGCCACTGCGGGAGACGGTGCGGATTGCCGATGAGGTCAGGGCGCGGTTGGGGCTGTAGGACGAGGGAGCGGCCGAGGGCTTCAGGTTTCGTCCTTATGCCGTCATTCCCGCGCAGGCGGGAATCGCTCTTGGCTTCCACACCCACATGTACTGAAGAAAGCAAGAGCAGGATCAAAGGCAAGAGCGATCCCCGCCTGCGCGGGAATGACGGTTTGAAAGCGGAGCATGCAGCGCCTCCCTTACCTTCTTCTCTCTCCTTCCTCTTTCTTCATTTCCCTCCCCTTCTTTCCCTCCCCTGCTCCTAACAAATCTTTTGCAGGCGCCATGCAAGGATGCGCGCCGATGAAACCCCGTACCGTATTTCCGCTTGCCACTGCCATGGCACTGGCCGCGCTTACCGCACCGGCATTCGCGCAACAGGCCTGCAGCCCGCGTTATCCGCCGCCCACCACTGTTGCCGCCATGTTCGACATGGCCGCCGTCACCGCCGATACGCTCGATGCCTTGCCCGATGTGGACGTGGCCATCGCCGCGCGTGGCGGCCAGGACCTGAGCAAGTACGGGCTACGCCACAGCCACCTGGCCTTCCTGATGCGCAACGACGCCGGCAGCTGGGACGTAGTGCACCTGCTGAACCGCTGCAAGACCGACAACTCGGACCTGTACCGCGAGGGGCTGGTGAACCTGGTGGGCGAGAGCTCGATCACCACCGACCTGCGGGTTGGCATACCGACGCCCGAGGTGCGCGCGGCACTGAAGACCCTGCTCGCCGGGGCCGCACCACAGGCACGGGCACTGCACGAGCCGCGCTACAGCATGCTGGCCTACCCCGGCAGCAGCCAGTACCAGAACTCCAACCAGTGGATCCTGGAAGTGACGGCGGCCGCCATGGCACAGGCCGCAGGCGAAAACGCACTGGCCGATCGCGATACCGCCCTGGCCTGGCTGAAACAGAAGGGTTACCTGCCCACCCGCATGCACATCGGCATCGGCAAACGGCTGGGCGCGCGTTTCTTTGCCGACAACGTGGCGGTCACCGACCACCCGGCCAGCGAGCGTATTTCCGGCAACTACTCGGTGGTGACGGTGGAGTCGGTGTTCGACTTCCTGCACCGCAGTGGCGCGCTGGAGCGCGAGTTGGCCATCCCCCATCAAACCCCGGTGCCCGCCACCAGCAGCGCACCGTCCCCCGTACAACGACAGGAGTCCGCCCCATGAAGCACCTCATCAAAAGCAGCGCGCTGACCTTTGCCATCGCCGCCAGCCTCGGGCTGGGCGTGGCGCCGCAGCAGGCACAGGCCGACGGCTTCCAGCTCAACGGTTCGCAGGGTTCGGTGTTGGTGGCCGGCTCCAGCGTGGTGATGGTGGTGTCCGGCCCCATCTTCCTGTCCGCCGCCGGCGTGCGCGGTGCGGCCGAGATGTCCAAGGAATCCCGCGAGCGCCGCGAAGAAAAGCGCCGCATCAGCGCCGGTCCGCTACCGGACCTGGAAGTGAAGTCGGTGGACACCGCCGCCGATGGCGGCCGCCGCGTGGCCCTGGAAGATCCGGCCAACCCGGAAAACCACGCCACCCTGCAATGGCCCAAGCGCGAGGACGACCCGGCAGCCGGTTTCACCGTCGGCGAGAAGATTGCCTTCCAGCCCAGCCCGCAGGGTGCTGGCTGGATGCTGCGCAACCCCGCCGGTGCTGCGTTGGCCTTCGTCCCCACCATTGAAGCGGTGGATGAAAGCCGTACCCGCACGCTGTGATCGCCACGGCCTGTTGATTGCTGAAGGACTACCGGATGAAAGCCCCGCTCCCCTTGTTGGCACGCTGCGCCTTGCTGGCCTGCCTGCTGCTGGTTGCACCCGCCTACGCGGCTGACACGCCTGATGGCACCGCGGCCAGCGCGCAGGCCTTGTCGGCCGGCAACACGATGCAGGTGTCCGTATCGGTATTCATGGCAGCGGGTGGCGCAGCCAGTAGCACTGACGGCGCGCGGCGCATGAGCAGCGACCGCCAGACCGCGCGGATCAGCACCGGACCGCTGCCGGACATGCGGGTCGAGACGATCACCCAGCAGGCTGACGGCGGCCGCAGCGTGGCGCTGGTCGATCCCGCAAATGCCGCCAACACCGCTCGTTTGCAGTGGCCGCAACGCGAGGACAACCCGGCGGCGAACTTCGTGCAGGGCCAGACCGTGGCCTTCACCGCCAGCCCGCAAGGCGCGGGCTGGATGCTGCGCGCGGAGGACGGCGCGGTGCTGACCTTTGTGTCGGCGATTGAAGCGGCACCGGTGAGCGCTGGCGGGGAGCTTTGAAATTAAAAGCGGCCCTCATCCCAACCCTCGCTCCGCGCCCCTGCCCTTGCGCTGAAGAGCAGTGAACCTGTGGTTCGCAAGCGGCCCCTCTAGCCCGTAAAAGGGAGAGGGGCTTTCAACGGATGCTTATGCCCTGCTTCTGCGTGCGATGCGGGGCGCGGGGGCATGTAGGCGCTTGAGCAGAAGCTGATCACCTCCCTTCTCCCGCGTGCGGGAGAAGGTGCCCGAAGGGCGGATGAGGGAGGCTTTGGGCTTTGGGCTTTGGGCTTTTGGCTTCTCGATGTTGGAGCGCCAGTAAACCCAGCTTCATGAGCAGAAGCTGCCCTCACCCCAACCCCTCTCCCGTAAACGGGAGAGGGGCTCAATCCGCTTGGGGGCTCAATCCGCTTGGGGGCTCAATCCGCTTGGGGGCTCAATTCGCTTGGGTGCTCAATTCGCTTGGGTGCTCAATCCGCTTGGGTGCTCAGTCCGCTTGCGCTCAATCTGCTTGCTCTCAAGCACGCTTCACGCCTGCCTCGTTGACATCCACCTCGGCCTCAGCCGTTACACTAGGCACCCACCTGCCCCCAGGGCACGGCCCCTCCCCTTCTCTATCGATGCAGTGCCCAACGGCGCTGCCTGTGCCCGTTCATGTCATCGCATCCGTCCATCCGCTTTGCCCCGCTCACCCCCACCTCGCTGCTGCTGGCAGTGCTGGCGATGGGGGCCGTGGTGCTGGGCTCGAACGTGCTGGTGCAGTACCCGATCAATGATTGGCTCACCTGGGGCGCTTTCAGCTACCCGGTCGCGTTCCTGGTCAGCAACCTGATCAACCGCCGCTTTGGCCCGCAGGCGGCACGCCGCGTTGCCTGGGCCGGTTTTGCGGTAGCCGTGGTGCTGTCGGTGTGGATTGCCACGCCCCGCATCGCGGTGGCCTCGTGCTCGGCGTTCATCGTCGCGCAGCTGCTGGACATCACCGTGTTTGACCGGCTGCGCGCCGGCAACTGGTGGCGTGCACCGATGGTGGCCACCACCTGCAGCGCCACCGTCGATACCGCCATCTTCTGGTCCATCGCCTTTGCCGGCTCGCAGCTGCCGTGGGTCAGCTGGGCCGCAGGCGACCTGGCAGTGAAGCTGGCCATCGGCGTCTGCCTGCTGGCTCCGTTCCGCGCCCTGCTGTGGAAAATGGCGCCTTTGAAGGCAGGAACCAGAGGTTAGGAACTAGAAACCAGTAGAGCAGGAGCCAGGGGCTGGAACCCAGTGAACTGCGACTTCGCCCTCTCTACGTTGCGGGTTCCCTGATCTCTGGTTCCTGGCCTTTCGCTAACGGAAAAGGCAGGCCTTGGGCAATTGCCGCGGCCGTGATGGCCGCGCAGGCAGCCTCGATTTCAGGTGTGGGCGTGGCGATGCGCGGGCGCCTGTCCAGGGTGCAGGACAGGCCCACGTCCAGCAGCGTGGCATGCGCGTCGTGCAGGGCCACCGCGGTATCGCCCGGCAACCAACCGGCGGCGGCCAGCGCGGCGATCAGGAACGGCGTCTCGCGCGGCTCGCATAGTGCCGGGTGATGCTGGGCCTGCGACAACACGCCGGTCTGCAGCACGAACTCCAGGTCCACCAGCCCACCTGCGCCCTGCTTCAGGTCCAGCCGCGCCGCGTCACTGCGGTCCAGCTCGGCCCGCATGCGCGCGCGCATCTTCAGCACGTCACCGAACAACGTGTCCTGGTCGCGCACGCGGCCCAGGGTGCTGCTGCGTACCTGCTCGAAATCGGCCAGCAGTGAGGCATCACCGGCCACCCCACGGGCACGCACCAGCGCCTGATGCTCCCAGGTCCAGGCGCGCTCGCGCTGGTATTCGGTGTAGCTGGCCAGCGACGACACCAGCGCGCCCTTGCCGCCGTCCGGGCGCAGCCGCACGTCGATGTCGTACAGGCGGCCGGCAGCTGTCACCGCACCAAGCAGGGCCATCACCTTCTGCGCCAGACGCGCGAACCAGCGGCCGGGGTCCAGCGGGCGCGGGCCGTCGCTGGCCTCCACCCCGGCCGGGCTGTCGTACAGGAACACCAGGTCCAGGTCCGAGCCGAACCCCAGCTCGACACCGCCCAGGCTGCCGTAGCCGATGATCGCAAAGCGCCCGGCGGGGATTTCACCGTGGGCCTGGCGCATGTCGGCCAGCGCCATCTGCAATACCGTTACCACCACCGCATCGGCCAGCTGCGCCAGCTGGCGGGTGCAATCCACCGCGCGTTGGCGGCCATCGTGGAAAGCCAGCGCCATGCGGAAGCTCAGCGCCAGGCGTACTTCATTGAGCGCGCGCAGCGCGGCTTCCGGATCGCCGATAGCCAATGCGCTGGCGCAGGCATCGTGCATTTCCTGCGCTTCCGGCATGGGCCCGGCCACGCGCGTGTCCAGCAACTCATCCAGCAACAGCGGGAAAGCCACCAGCCGCTCGGACAGCAGGGCGCTGCGCGCCAGCACGTTGACCAATCGCGTCAATGCGCTGGGTTGCTCGTCCAGCAGCGCCAGATAGCTGGTGCGGCGCAGGATGGCGGCCAGCAGGCCGAGCACGCGGCGCAGCGCGGCGTCAGGCTGGGGCGAGCGGGTGGCCGCGTGCAACAGCGCCGGCAGCACCCGGTCCAGGCGCGCGCGGGCGGTGTCGGACAGCGACTTCACCCCCAGCGACTGGGCAAACTCGCGCAGCGATTGGTCAGCGCCATTGGCATCGGCAAACCCGGCCTCGGCCAGCACCTCGGCACTGCCGCCATCGGGCAGCACACGCCAATAGCTGGACAACACGTCCGGCGCGGCCTGGCCCTTGCGGGGGGCCAGCAGCGCGCCGAACTCGACGCCGACGCGCTGGCGCTGCTCGTTCAGGGCCAGCAGCAGGGCTTCCCAATCGACATAACCCAGGCCGTGGGCGATGCGCGCGCGGTCCAGCGGATCATTGGGCAGGCAATGGGTCTGTGCATCACGCAGCATCTGCAAGCGGTTCTCGACGCGGCGCAGGAAGCGATAGGCCTGGATCAGGTCCTCGCCATCGCTGGCCGCCATCTGCCCGCCGTCGACCAGCGCGCGCAGTGCCGGCAACAAGCGGCGTTCGCGCAACGCAGATTCGCGGCCGCCACGGATCAACTGCAGTGCCTGGGCCAGGAATTCGATCTCGCGGATGCCGCCGGGGCCACGCTTGATGTCGTCCAGCCGGTCCTTGCGCGCAACCTCGGCGGTGATCGCCGCCTTCATCTCGCGCAGGCCATCGAGTGCGGTGAAATCCAGGTAGCGGCGATAGACGAAGGGCCGCAGCGTCTCCAGCCACGCCTCGCCGGCAGCGATATCGCCCGCCACCGCGCGCGCCTTGATCCAGGCGTAGCGCTCCCAGTCGCGGCCTTCGCGCTGGAAATACTGGTCCATGCCGGCAAACGACAGCGCCACCCGCCCGGCCGTGCCGAACGGGCGCAGGCGCAGGTCGACGCGGTGGCTGAAGCCTTCGGCGGTGGTTTCGTCCAGCAGCCGCGCCAGGCGCTGGCCAAGCCGGGCGAAATACTCCTCGGCGGCCAGCGGGCGGGCGCCGTCGGACTCGCCGTTGTGCGGAAAGGCGTAGACCAGGTCGATGTCGGAGGAGAAGTTCAGCTCGCCGCCGCCGAGCTTGCCCAGCCCGAACACCACCAGCTGCTGTGCGCTGCCATCGGCGCCACGCACCACGCCGTGGCGGCTGGCGAACTCCTGCTCCAATGCCGTCAGGCCCAGCTGCAGACACTCTTCGGCCAGTTGGGTGGCGCCCGCCAGGGTGGCGTCGACGTCGTCCAGCCCCAGCAGGTCGCGCCAGATCAAGCGGGTGGAGGACGCTGCGCGGTAGCGGCGCAGCTGGCTGGGCCAGGCGGTGGGCTGCAGCGGGTCCAGCACCGGCAACGGTAGCGGCGCCGGATCCGGCTGGGCCAGCCGCTGCAGCAGCTCCGGCTGTCGGCACAGGGTGTCGATGGCGAAGTCGCTGGTGATCGCCAATTGCCGCAGCGCCGCCTCGAACCCGGGCGCAGACGGCCATTGGGCAGGATCAGGGACGGCCAGCTTCAGCCGGGCCAGGGCACGATCACTGATGGGCTGAACAGATTCAGGTACTGCGGGGGCGGTTTGGCTCATCCGTGAATGATGGCATCTGCCGGCGCCGTTGGTCGCCATCTCCGGCGATCAGGCATTAAAAAAGCCCGCTGACAGCGAACTGTCAGCGGGCTTTGCTCCCTCCCCCACGTCGGGATGCAGGTCGATCCTGAGCGCAGAACGAACAACTTGCACGCTGCAGTGCAAAACAATACTGGGGAGTACAAGAGCACTGAAGCGGCAAAGACCATCCCACCAAGGTAGAACCCCCGTGTTCACGCCGATCCGCGATAATTGGCAGTCCCCACAAGAAACCGTAGTCGTCATGTCTGTCGAACGCATCCTGGACCCGCGCCTGCGCGACCGTATCGTTTCCGCCGAACAAGCCGCGGCGTTCATCCAACCCGGCGAAACCGTGGCCATGAGCGGCTTCACCGGTTCCGGCTATCCCAAGGCGGTGCCGTTGGCGCTGGCACAGCGCATTGAAGACGTGCACGCCGCAGGCCAGCCGTTCAAGATCAAGCTGATGACGGGCGCGTCGACCGCACCGGAACTGGATGGTGCGCTGGCCAAGGCCGATGCCATCGCCATGCGCATGCCGTTCCAGACCGACCCGGATGCACGCAAGCGCATCAACGAAGGCACGCTCGATTACATCGACATCCACCTTTCCCATGTCGCCCAGCACGTGTGGTTTGGTTTTTACGGTGAGATCGACACGGCGGTGATCGAAGTCTCGGCGATCCGCGAAGACGGTTCGCTGGTGCCCTCCACCTCGGTCGGCAACAACAAGACCTGGCTGGACCTGGCCAAGAAGGTGATCATCGAGGTCAACGAGTGGCAGCCCGCGGATATCGAGGGCATGCACGACATCTACTACGGCACCGCGCTGCCGCCGCACCGCAAGCCGATCCCGCTGATCCATGCCAACGACCGCATCGGCCAGACCACGCTGAGCGTGGACCCGGACAAGATCGTGGCGGTGGTGCGCACCAACGGCCCGGACCGCAACAGCCCGTTCAAGCCGATCGATGAGGACAGCCGCCAGATTGCCGGCTACCTGATCGAGTTCCTCAAGCACGAAGTGGCCAAGGGCCGCCTGCCGGCCAACCTGCTGCCGTTGCAGTCGGGCGTGGGCAACATCCCCAATGCCGTGCTGGCCGGCTTGGCCGAAAGCGGCCTGCGCGGCCTGACCTCGTTCACCGAGGTGATCCAGGACGGCATGCTGGACCTGCTCAAGTCCGGCGTGCTGGATTACGCCTCGTGCACCGGCTTCGCGCTGAGCCCGGAGGCCAACGAGGAGTTCAAGCGCAACATCAGGTTCTACCGTGAGCGCATCATCATGCGCACGCAGGAGATCTCCAACCATCCGGAACTGGTGCGCCGCCTGGGCTGCATCGGCATGAACGGCATGATCGAGGTGGACCTGTACGGCAACGTCAATTCCACCCACGTGATGGGCAGCCGCATCATGAACGGCATTGGCGGTTCGGGTGACTTCACCCGCAACGGCTTCCTGTCGACCTTCCTGAGCCCGTCGATGGCCAAGGGCGGTTCGATCTCGGCGATCGTGCCGATGGTCAGCCACGTCGACCACACCGAGCACGACGTTTCGATCATCGTCACCGAGCAGGGCCTGGCCGATCTGCGCGGCCTGCCGCCACGTGCACGCGCGCGCCAGGTGATCGACAACTGTGCGCACCCGGATTACCGCGACCAGCTCAACGACTACTTCGAGCGCGCCTGCCGCGACAGCTACGGCAAGCACACGCCACATCTGTTGCCGGAGGCCCTGTCCTGGCACCAGCGCTACATCGACACCGGCAGCATGAAGGCCTGAGGCCAAACCTGTAGTGCCGAGCCATGCTCGGCAGGAGCTTTACCAGAAAGACCCGATCTGTAGTGCCGAGCCATGCTCGGCAGGGGCTTTACCAGCGAAAAGCCGCCCTCACCCCAACCCCTCTCCCGTACACGGGAGAGGGGCTAAAGCTGAAGGCCTGAAGCTCCACCTGTAGTGCCGAGCCATGCTCGGCAGGGGCTTTACCAGAAAGGCCCGATCTGTAGTGCCGAGCCATGCTCGGCAGGGGCTTTACCGGGAAGGCCCCTGCCGAGCATGGCTCGGCACTACAAATGAAAAACCCCGGCTTGCCCGGGGTTTTTGTTGCTGCACCGCCTGGCCGCTCCTAGGCGGTCTTGTCCTTGACCGTCGTGCTGGGCCCATTGCCTTTGACGCTGGTGATGCCCGCTTCGCGGCCGGCCTGGGAGGCATACATCTGGCTGCTGCCGATCACCTGGTGGTTGGCCGCCTTCAGATTGAAATGATGACGACCGTCACTGGCAGTCTTGCGCTCGTAGCGTGCCTCGTCGGGACTGTTCTTCTGCGCCGAGGCGATACCGCCTTCGGCTGCCGCGCGGGTGGTGTAACGCTCGCTGGTCAGGATGACCTCGGCGTTGCCTGCCTTGAGCACGAAGTAGTACTGCCCATCGCTGCTCTTATCCAACTCGTACCAACCTGCCATCGCAATACCCCACTTGAGGATGATGCCGGCACGCCGCCGCCCTGCTCGCGCAGCCGCATGCGTGGCTGTTAGTCCGGCCTGCCGGACGTTGGAAGCCGCACTACACCACGGCTACGAGTCAGACTCTACCTCAATCCTCTGTCCGCTCCAGCCAGGCCAGCTTGCGGATACGGGGCAGCTGTTTGAGCTGCCACTCCGCCCGCGAGGCCGCTGAACGGTCGGCATAGGGGCGGCTGGCAAGGATGCGCAACGGCGGGTGCGCGCGCGTGTAACGCGCGCCCTTGCCAGCCATATGGGCTTGGAAGCGGGCTTCCACATCGGTGCTGATACCGGCGTAGTAGCTGCCATCACGGCATTCCAGCAGGTACAGGAACCAGCTGCCTTTCAGGCCCGACACCCGGTTCCCCTTACAGGCTGGCCGCGTCGGCGATCTTGCACATGCCTTCGCCCACTGCCTTGTTGGAGGTCAACTGGCCACCCTTGATGCTGAAACGTACCTCCACGCGGATGACCCCGCCATCCTGGCGGCGAACCGTGGTACGCAGCGGCACGGTGGAGCCGCCGCCACCGCGCACCGGGTTTTCGGCGGCGATGTAACCGGTGGTCTCATTCGGTGAAACACCAACCATGCCCTCGGCCTCGATCGCCGCCACGGTCTTGGCGAAGGCATCGGCGTAACTGATGCCTTCGTGGTCGGTGTGCACCAGGAACTGCTTGCCGGTGGTGAAACCACCGCTCACCGACATGTTCTGCAGGCAGCCACTGCCCGAGTCGAAAACTTCTTTTTTGGCCAATGCCATGGTCGGCACCAGCAACAGCATCAGTGCCACGCTACATGTACGGATACGCATCACTTTCTTCTCCCTAAGCGGTGATCTTGATTGGCTTCCTGCCGGGTGAGGCGTTCCCCTGGTACACAGCAGGCGGGGGCTCTTACGGCCCCCGCCGGGTAAATTACTTGCCTTGGGCTCACTGTGCCAGTGCAACTGTCACGTTGCTCAGGCTGCGGCTTCCAGCTGCACGCGGCGGCGGGCACGCACCGCCTCGGCCAGGCGCTCCAGCACCTGCACGGTGCTGTCCCAGTCGATGCAACCGTCGGTGATGCTCTGGCCGTAGACCAGCGGCTGGCCTTCGACCAGCTCCTGACGGCCTGCCACCAGGTGGCTCTCGATCATCACCCCCACCACCCGCTGCTCACCGGCCTCCAGCTGCACGGCGATGTCATCGATCACCTTGGGCTGGTTTTCCGGCTTCTTGCTGCTGTTGGCGTGGCTGGCGTCGATCATCAAACGCGCCGGCAGCTGCGACTTGCCCAGCACCTCGCTGGCGGCCTGCACGCTGGCGGCGTCGTAGTTGGGCGCCTTGCCACCGCGCAGGATCACATGGCAATCCGGGTTGCCCTGGGTGGCGACGATGGCGGTGCCGCCCTCCTTGGTCACCGACAGAAAGTGGTGCGGGTGCGAGGCTGCGCCCACCGCATCGGCGGCGATCTTCACATCGCCGGTGGTGCCGTTCTTGAAGCCCACCGGGCAGGACAGGCCAGAGGCCAGCTCACGGTGCACCTGGCTCTCGGTGGTACGTGCGCCAATCGCGCCCCAGGCCACCAGGTCGGCGATGTACTGCGGCGAGATCACGTCCAGGAACTCCACGCCGGCCGGCAGGCCGAGGCGGTTGATGTCACGCAGCAGGCCGCGCGCCACACGCAGGCCCTTGTTGATGTTGAAGCTGCCGTCCAGGTCCGGATCGTTGATCAGGCCCTTCCAGCCCACCGTGGTGCGCGGCTTCTCGAAGTACACGCGCATGACGATTTCCAGCTCGCCGCCCAGGGCGTCGCGGAGCGGGCGCAGGCGCTGGGCGTATTCCATCGCTGCAACCGGGTCGTGGATGGAGCACGGCCCCACCACCACCGCCAGGCGGTCGTCCTGGCCGTGCAGGATGCGGTGCAGCGCGCTGCGTGCATCGGCCACGGTCTGCGAGGTTTCATCGTCACAGGGCAGCAGCGCCAGCAGCTGTGCCGGCGGGGTCAGTGGTTCCAGTTTGCGGATGCGAAGATCATCGGTGTGGGGGGGCATTGCGGGGGCTCCAGTTCAAAGCGTGAATGGTGTGTGCCCCAGCGAGGCGGCATGAAAAAAGCCGCCAGGTTCGCTGGCGGCTTTTCGGGAATGCGTCTGAAAGTTTCTTCAGGGTGAGCGCAGTCCTTCCTCCGCCAGCGGCTTCGGAAAGTAATACCAAAAGTAAAAGCTGGCGCGGGCTGCGTTCATGGGGAGCATTGATAACACGGTTTTTTGTGCGATGCGACAGTTTCAGCGGCAACCGCCGCGCCGTTCAGCCAGCAGCCGCCAGCACCAGCTCGCCCTGCCAGCCGGCCTGTGCATCGCGCGACAGCCGCAGCTGCGCGGTTGCCACACCGGCGGCCTGCAGCTCCTGCAGCCACGCCATGATCTCCGTCGGGGCACCTTGCACGGTCAGCAGCAGTTGCCGGTCGGCCTGGGTGGGCGGGGCCACGATCACCAGCCCGCGCCGTTCCGCGCTGCGGGCAAGCAGGGCTGGCACGGCGGCAGCATCAACGGCTGCCTTCGCCTGGCTGCGGCCCGCCAGGGCCACGGCATTGGCCCGCAGATGCGACTGCAGCGCCTGCTGCTCGGCCACGTTGGCGCGCGCCGCGCGCAATGCCGCTTGCACCGGCAGCCACGCCCCCCACCAGAACCCCAGCAGCAGCAGAAAGCCGGCCAGTACCGACAGCGCGATGCGCTCACGGCCCGCCAGCGCCTGCCAGCGCCGCCCCAGCATCTGCCGGCGACTGTTTGCAGACATGTCCTTGCCGTTCACTGGGCACCTCCCACGCTGAGTTGCAGCATCTCGCCGGTCGACGGCTGTGCCTGCACCTGCAGCCCGGCCGCCTGCAGGTGCTGCAGCACGGCCTGACGCATGTTGCTGTCGCCGCCCTGCAACTGGATCTGCAGACGTGCGCTGGCCGCATCGAACTGCAGCTGCTGCACCTGCAGTTGGCCATCGCCGGGTATCGCCCTTGCCACGGCATCCAGCAAGGTCTGCAGGCGCGAGGCGGCGCTGCCCTGCTGCAGATGCTGGTCGAACTGTGCACGCAGATCGACGATGCGCCGTTCCTGCGGGAACAAGCCCCTGTAGATGGCCTCGTTGGCCTGGCGATACCCTGCTGCCTGCTGGTTCAACAACCAGGCCTGGGTACCATCGAATGCCAGCTGCGCGCAGGCCAGCAGCGCCAGCGCCGCAACCAGCGGTTGCCAATGCCGCAGGCGAACAGGCGGCCGCGCGGCAAACGCACCTTGGGCGAGATCCAGCGCCTGGCCGCGCTGTGCCGCCAACCACACGAGTACCGGCTGATTGATCGCCTGGGATGTGAAATCACAGGCCAGTGGCATGTGTGGCGTGACGTCGCTGCCGTGGAAAACCTGCAAGGGGCTGTCAGGCAGTGCCCCAGCCAACCCCAGCTGCGCAGGTGCCAACGCCAACCGGGTTTCGTCCGTGCCGGCCAGCAGGCAACGGCAGGCGTCCCACCACAGCACCGCTGCGCCGGGGGGCAACAGATCGGCATCAACATGGATCGCGGCGATGCGCAGGCCTTGACCGCGCAAGTACTGCAACCAGCCCTGCAGCAGGCTACGGTTGACCGCCCGTACCGGATGGTGACCATCGGCGCGGCGCGCGCCCATCACCAGATGCAAGGCCTCCACCTCTTCGGCCAGCAGCGGCTCCACCGCATAAGGCAGTGCCTGACGCTGCCAGTGCGTGCTGCCGGCAGGCAATGCCACCGCACAACATGCGACCTGCTCCACCGGCAGGATCAGCGCCACCGGGCGGCTGCCGAACTGCTGCAGCGCTTCGCCCAGGCTCGGGTTGGCACCCGCGTGACCATCGGCGCAGCCCACCTGCAGATCCGGTGTCAGCTGTGCGGGACACCAGGCGGGCAGGAACAGGCACGGCAGTGCCGGGGGCGACTTCATCGAACATTCTCCGGAACAAGAGGGGGCGCCAGCTGGCGGCTGACCACACGGATATCACCGCCTTCGCGCTGCAGCACGCTGAGCAGGCGCAGGCGGCGCGCGCCTATCGCCGCTTCGCTGCTGGCGACAAACCAGTTGCTGCGCACGGCCAGGCCGTTGCGTGCCACCCACCGCTGCTGCAGCAGTGGCTGCGCAAGGAAGGCGTCGACGCTGGCGAAACCGGACGCACCACGCGCCGCGACCAGTCGCTGCCCGTCCTGCATGCCCAGGCCATCGGCCAGGCTGGCCAGCACCCAGGCATCAGCGGTATTGAGGTTGAGCGCAGCAGTGGCCGGCAAGGCACTGACATGCGGCAACAGCCGCTGGTACACACGGTCATCGACACCGGCCAGCAGACGCAGCTCGCTGGTATCGCGCAGCCCGCGTGCCGCTGGCCGGTAGGCCGGCGTACGTGCCTGGTAGTCGCGCTCGGCCTGGCGGTGCACGTTGTCCGGTGCCAGCCCGGGGCTGATCCAGTCCACCAGCTGCCAGGCCAGCTGCGGGTCCAGTTGCAGCAACCGCAACAGGCGCTGCAGGCGTGCAAGCGCGTCCGCATCCAGCTGGCCTTGATGCACGACGCTGTTGAGATTGAAGCGGCCAGCGAGATCGTCGATGTCCACGCGCACCTCGCCGCCTTCCACCGGATAAGCGGGCAGCCGCTGCGCCCAGGGTTCGCCACGATGATCCACGCTGCCGCCCATATGCAGATCAGCACGCAGCACGCCCAGCGCCAGTTGTTCACCGCCGCGTGCGTACTGCCAGGCTTGGCGCGCCTGCAGCTGGTTGGCGCTGCCACGGATGCTCAGTTGCTGGCGCACCACCAGTGCCGCGCACACCGTGGCGGCCAGGGCGACCACCAGCAACACCGTGACCAGGGCGACACCGCGCTGGCGCGTCATGGCTGCAGGTTCCAACTGCCACCCTCGGGCAGCAGCAGGACGCGCCGCACGACACCGAAACGGGCATGGTCGATGCGTACTTCCAGCGCACGCGGCAAGGCCTGTCCCGCGCCCTGCCATTGCGTGCGCCACACGCCCTGTCGATCGAGGTAGCGCCAGTGCACTGCGGTGACGTCTGGCAGCGCCAGCTGGCTCTGCGGCGGACTGTCGTCGGCGCGGTCCAGCACCGGCCAGTACTGTCGCCGCAGCGCGCCATCCTGGTAATACCAACGCACCCGCTGCAGCTGCGCCCGGGTATTGCCCAGCGGATTGTTCCAGCCACCGCGGGTCCATTGCAGGCCCTGTCCGTCGGCATCACTCCAGAAAGCGGGTTCGCTGCCGCCGGTGGCGTCCAGCACCGGCCGCTCCAGTGCCTGCTCCACGTCCCTTTCAAGGCTGGTCACAGCGCGCTGCAACTGCCGCAGCTGCGCGTCCTGCGCGCGGGTCTGCGCATCCACGCGCACGGTGCTGGCCAGCAGGCGATGGCTGGCAACGCCAACCAGGGCGAAGATCGCCACCGCCACCAGCACCTCCAACAGGGTGAAGCCGGCACTGCGCTTCATTGCCGCACGCCGACAAAGCCGGTGAGCACCACACCGCCCCCCTCGCCCTCCAGCGCGCTCACCCGCACACGTACCAGACGTAGATTGGGATCGGGGGTGGCCTGCACGTCCTGCACCACCCGCCAGCGCTGGTGGCCCTGCTCACGGATGTCCTCGTGGATGCCCGGCTGCGATGCGCCCTGCAGTTGCAGCTCGGCCAGGCTGTTGTCGGCCAGCCACCCTGCCAGGGCGCGGTTTTCCAGCAAGGCGGCGTTATGCACGTGGCGTTGCAGGGTGGCATGGACCATGGCCGCCACCAGTGCCAACACCGCCAGCGCCACCATCACTTCCAGCAGGGTGAAACCCTGTGTACGGCTCACGGCAGACCAACCCCGCTCACCTGCGGGTCGTTCAAGCCATCGCTTTGCACGTGGTACACCGGGCCGTCGTCGCGGCGGCCGTGCAGGCGCGCGGAAAACGGCGTCCATTGCGCGGCCGAGGACAGCAGCAGCTGCGGCGGCCGCTCCCTGCCAAGGGCCTGTGCCGGCAGGCCCAGTTCGCTCCCTTCCACGGCAAGGCTCAACTGCATGCCATCGGGCAGGCGATGCGGCTGCCAGTCCGGCACCGGCTGCCAGCGGCCGCTATGCGCGTCGTGACGCCGCACCTGGTAACCGCCAGCGTCGATCACCAGGCCGTACTCGCGATTGTCGAGCACGGCTTCGTCGGCCACCAGCCGCACCACGCGGGCAAGCCGCTCGGCTTCCTCGCGCAGCGCGTAGGCGCCACCGCGCGCGCCACCGGCAAGGCCGACCGCGCCGGCCAGCACGCCGACGATCACCACCACCACCAGTATTTCCACCAAGGTGAAGCCATGCGCGCGGGCCACGCTCAGTTGTCCCGGCTGTCCAGGTCGGCGTCCAGTGCCTCGCCGCCTTCGCGACCGTCGGCACCGTAGGTCCACAGGTCGTAGGCCGCCCTGCTGCCCGGTGCCAGGTACAGGTAGGGCTTGCCCCAGGGATCGATCGGCAGCTTGGACAGGTAGCCCTCCGGGTTCCAGTTGTCGGCACCGCTGGGCGGGCGCTGCACCAGTGCCTCCAGCCCCTGCTGGGTATCCGGGTAGCGGCGATTGTCCAGCCGGTACATCTCCAATGCCGAGGCGATCGCCTTGAGGTCACCGCGGGCGACGGTGACCTTGGCCTGGTCCGGCCGCCCCATCACCTTGGGCACCACCAGCGCGGCGAGGATGCCGATGATCCCCACCACCACCATGATCTCGATCAGGGTGAAGCCCTGCTGTCGTCCTGCCATTGCGTTCATCGTGCAACTCATCCAACCAATTGAGTGAGGGACATGATCGGCAGCAGGATGGCCAGCACGATCAACAACACCACCACGCCCATCAGCACCAGCATGAAGGGCTCGAACAGGCCGACCAGCAGCGCGATGCGCGCGGCCAGATCCGTTTCCTGGTTGCGCGCGGCGCGCGCCAGCATGGCGTCCAGCGTGCCGGACTTCTCGCCGGCCGCGACCATGTGCAGCAGCATCGGCGGCAGCGGTGTGTGCTGTTCCAGCGCGCGGGTCAGGCTGCTGCCCTCGCGCACCATCACTTCGGCCTGCGCCAGGCCCGCCTTGATCGCCTGGTTGCCCACCACCTGGCCGGCAATGCGCAGTGCTTCGACCAATGGCACGCCGCTGCGAACCAGAACGGCCAAGGTGGAGGCGAAGCGTGCGGCTTCCAGGTCGCGCAGCAACAAACCGAACAACGGCAGCTTGAGCAGGGCCGCGTCCCAGCGCAGCCGCACCGCCGGCTGTCGCAACCGGCGCCAGCCCAGCCATGCAGCGATGGCCCCCATCGGCAGCAACCACGGCCCCCATTGCGACAACGCACCGCTGACCGCCACCAGGCCGCGGGTGAGCAGCGGCAGGCGCTGCCCGGAATCGACGAAGACCCGGATCACGTCCGGCACCACGTAGCCGAGCAGGAAGGCGACGATCAGCGTGGCCACCAGCAGCAGGATCAGCGGGTACAACAAGGCCAGCTGGATCTTCTGCCGCGCCTGCTGGCGCTGCTCGGTGTAGTCGGCCAGCTGCTCCAGCACCACGCCCAGGTGGCCGCGTTCGCCCGCCGCCACCATGCTGCGGTAGATGGCGGGAAACACGCGCGGATGTTCGCCCAGTGCAGTCGCCAGCCCATGCCCTTCCAGGATGCGGCTGCGCACCGCCAGCAAGGTAGTGCGCACCTGCGCCTTGGCGGATTGCGCAGCCACCGCCCGCAGGGCTTCTTCCACCGGCAACGCGGCCTGGATCAGGGTGGACAACTGGCGGGTAAGCAGGGCCAGGTCGGCGCTGCCCACCCGGCCCCAGGTCACGGCCGCACCGCCGTCGCGAGTACTTGCGGGCTCCACCCGTACCGGTGCCAGGTTGCGCTCGCGCAGCTGCTGGCGCGCCAGCCGCGCACTGTCGGCCTCGACCACGCCGGTGTGGCGGCGGCCATCGTCGGACAACGCCAGGTACTGGAACGCCGCCATCAGCGCGCAGCTCCACGGCTCACGGGTCGCGCCCCACGCGCAGCACTTCTTCCAGCGTGGTCACGCCATCGAGCACCTTTGCGCGGCCGTCGTCGAGCATGGAAGGCCCCTGCAGGCGCGCCTGTGCCAGCAGCTCGGCCTCACCGGCACCGGCATGTACCAGCGCGCGCAGTTCCGGGCCAAATTCCACCAGCTCATAGATGCCGGTACGGCCGCGGTAGCCCTGGCCATTGCACTGCGGGCAGCCAACGGGCCGGAACAGCAGCGGCCGCTGCCCGCTTTCTATCCCCAGCTGCGCGCATTCGGCGGCGGAGGCCGGCGAGGCGACCCTGCAACCCGGGCACAGCCGGCGCACCAGCCGCTGCGCCAATACGCCAAGCAGCGACGAGGACAGCAGGAACGACTCCACGCCCATGTCCAGCAGGCGCGCCACCGCACCCACCGCGCTGTTGGTATGCAGGGTGGACAGCACCAGATGGCCGGTGAGTGACGCCTGCACCGCGATACGCGCGGTTTCGCCATCGCGTATCTCGCCGACCATCAATACATCCGGGTCCTGGCGCAGGATCGCGCGCAGGCCCCGGGCGAAAGTCATGTCGATACGCGGGTTGACCTGGGTCTGGCCGACTCCATCCAGGTGGTATTCGATCGGGTCCTCGACGGTGAGGATGTTGCGCTGGCGGTTGTTGATCGCACGCAGCCCGGCATAAAGCGTGGTGCTCTTGCCGGCACCGGTGGGGCCGGTGACCAGGACGATGCCGTGCGGCCGGAACAGCATGGACTGCATGACGCCCACATCGCGCACGCGCATGCCCAGGTGCTGCAGCGACAACTGCCCGGACTGTTTGTCCAGCAGGCGCAGCACCACCCGCTCGCCGTTGGCGGCCGGCAAGGTGGACACACGTATATCCACCTCGCGGCTGCCCACCCGTACCGATATGCGCCCATCCTGCGGCAGGCGCTTCTCGGCGATGTCCAGCCGCGCCATCACCTTGATGCGCGATACCAGCAGGGTGGCCAGCTCGCGCCGGGGCTCGACCACGTCACGCAGGATGCCGTCCACGCGGAAGCGCACCACCAGCCGACGCTCGAAGGTTTCGATGTGGATATCCGATGCCTGCTCGGCGACGGCTTCGCCAAGCAGGGCATTGATCAGGCGGATGATCGGTGCGTCGTCCTGCTGGTCCAGCAGGTCTTCCACCTGCTCCAGGCCCTCGACCAGGCTGGCCAGGTCCAGGCTGTCGCCCAGCTCGTCGGCCATGCTCATCGCGGTGCTCGAATCCTGCTGGTAAAGCTGCTGCAGCTGCTGCTCGAACACTGCATCGGCTATCACCTGGCTGGGCACTGCCTTGCCGGCAAAGCGCTGGGCCTCGGCCAATGCGCGCATCGCCGCATCCGCACGACAGACGATGCGTACCGGGTCGTCATCCAGCAGCAGCACCCCGTGTCGGCGTGCGAACGCCAGCGGCAGCCGCACCGTTGCAGACACGGCGTGGCCGGCAGCCGTCGCAACCGGGAGCTCTTCGTTGTGCATCAATCCACTGCGGTGACATGCGCAATTCGCGCGACGTCACACTTCCCCCCAAGAATGTGCACGGGAAAATGCCATGTTCGCGGCGAAAAAGCGTGACGCGCACTTCATTTTCCCGCAGTGGGTCACAGTTCCATACGTGTACGCATCGCGCATTTGGATGGTCGCCGATAGAGTACCTGCCTTCGCCGATCCGACATCGCGAAAACAGGGGAAAACAAGACATTTCCGGTCTGCCACTGCCTCTTTCGGGCTGTGGTTTCTGCCTGTGCGCGTGCGGGTCCCGCAACGGGAACCAGGCAACACCGATGCTGCAAACCGATACATCCACCCTGCTGCCGCGCTTGCTGACGATACTCGTCACACTTTCAGGCGTGGCGCTGCTGTGCTGGCAGGCGCGCCAGTTGTACCTGCAGATGACCCGCCTGCCGGCGGCCAGCGCCGCCGAGACAACACGGCCCCCCGCAGATCCCCAACGGCTGCAGCGTCTGTTTGGCGCCGCCGGCAACAACACGGAGGCTCGCCTGCCCGGCGTCACCCTGCTGGGCTGCATCGTTGCCGCCAACCCGGCCCAATCGCAGGCCTTGCTGCACATCGACGGCATGGGCACGCTCACCGTCGTCAGCGGTGACGAGTTCCTGCCCGGTACCCGCGCCGAGCGTATCGGTGCCGACCATGTGGTGTTCAGCCGCGGCGGTGCCAGCGGACGGCTCGAATTCGACCGTCGCACTCCTGTAATGGCTCCAACCGTGCCGGTGCAGCCATGATCAAGCGCCTGTGTATGCTGCTGTTGCTGTCGCTGCCTGTCCCTTGTCTGTTGGCACAGGACGCAGCCGCCGCCACCGAGCCTTCGCAATGGACCATCAACATGAAGGACACGGATATCCGTGACTTCATTGGCGCGGTGGCCAATATCACCGGCGACACCCTGATCGTCGACCCACGCGTGACCGGTGAGGTCAGTGTCAGCGCGCAGGAGCCGATGAGCCTGCCGGAGGTACGCCGCCTGTTCCTATCGGTGATGACCGTGCACGGCTTTGCGGTGATCGAAGAGGACAGGCAGACGCGGGTGGTGCCCAACGACGAGGCCCATGTCTTTGCCGATGGCCGCAGCCGTGGCCCGGATGCGATCGAGACCCGGGTGCTGAGCGTGCAGAACGGCAGCGTTGCCGACCTGCTGCCCACCCTGCGCCCGCTGGTACCGGCCAACGCCTATCTGGCCGCCGTGCCTACCTCCAATGCGCTGATCATCAGTGACCGCCGCGGCAATATCGCCCGCATCGAATCACTGGTGCGCCAGCTCGACGCGCCGCGCCTGCACGCGCACAGCGACTACCAGGTGCAGTACGCCAGCGTCGAGAGCCTGCAGAAGCTGCTGCAGGCCAGTGTTGCCAGTACCGCCAATGGCGCCAGCACGCGGGTCCTGGCCGATGCCCGCACCAACCGCCTGCTGGTTTTCGGCCCCGAGCAGGCACGCCAGCGCCTGCTGGCGCTGGCACGCTCGCTGGACGTGGACGCTCCGCGCTCCACCACCACCCAGGTGATCCGCCTGCAGCATGGCGATGCCAAGCAGATGGCGCAGACCCTGGGGGCCATCGGCGATTCGATCAAGCAGGAAGACGATGCCAAGGCCGCACCAACCGGCACCCTGATCCGCGCCGACGAAAGTCTCAATGCGGTAGTCATCCACGCCAAGCCGGAGATGCTGCAGATCCTCACCGACATCGTCCGCCAGCTCGACATCCCGCGCTCGCAGGTGCTGGTGGAGGCGGCCATCGTCGAGATATCGGGCGACATCGAGGATGCGCTGGGCGTGCAGTGGGCACTGGATGGCGGCTCGCGCAGCAACGGCGTGGGTGGCATCAACCACAACGATACCGGGCTGTCGATCGGCACCCTGCTGGGCGCACTGGCCGCCGGCACCACTCCGACCTCGCTGCCCTCCGGCGCCATCCTCGGCATCGGCAACAGCAACTTCGGCGCGCTGGTGACGGCGCTATCCACCAACTCCAGGAACAACCTGTTGTCCACGCCGACGCTGCTGACCCTGGACCACGAGCCGGCGGAGATCCTGGTCGGCCAGAACGTGCCCTTCCAGACCGGCTCGTACACCACCACCGGTGACGGCACCAGCAACCCCTTCACCACCATCCAGCGCCAGGACATCGGCGTGACCCTGAAGGTGACCCCGCACATCAACGACGGCGGCACGCTGCGGCTGGAGATCGAACAGGAGATCTCCTCGCTGGCAGCCACGCCCAGCGGCATCACCCTGTCCGACGTGATCACCAACAAGCGTTCGATCAAGAGCACCATCCTGGCCAATGACGGCCAGGTGATCGTGCTTGGCGGGCTGATCCAGGACGACGTCACCCATGGCCGCTCCAGCGTGCCGCTGCTGGGCAGCATTCCCGGCCTGGGCCGGCTGTTCAGCTCCACCCGTGATACCCGGGTCAAACGCAACCTGATGGTGTTCCTGCGCCCCACCGTGATCCTCGGCCAGTCCGCGGCCGGTGACATCAGCACACGCAAGTACCTGGACCTGCGCGGCGCACCACCAAACACCGGCAAGTACGCCAACCCATTGCCCGCCTCGGCCGAACAACTGTTCAACACCGACGGCGGTTCCGACCGCGCCACCGTGCCATCCACCGGCCGCTGACGCGGTCCGCGGCTGCGCCGGCATGCGGGCGTTGGGACCCGGATGCGCGCCGCCGCACCTACCTGTAGTACTTCAATACCAAGGGGAGTAATTCTTGAAGAACGCACTCAATCCGCGCGTGCTTGTACTGGCACTGTCCACCGCCCTGCTGGCTGCCTGCGGCGGCGGTGGTGGTGGCGACAGCAGCAGCGGTGGCGGCAGCACCGGTGGTGGCACCCCCACCCCGGCCGACCCGTACCCGGAGCCCACCAGCGCGGCCTATGACGAAGTTGACCTGAAAGGCTTCTACGACATCGATGCCAGCGGTGCCACCCGCGCCGTGCGCAACGACCTGGAAGGCACGCTGCCGGCGATGATCCAGTTCGCCCAGAGCCACACCGTCGACCCCAGCGGCAACGAAGCCAAAAACATGCCACGGCTGACCACCGAGCGCGCCGCACTGTTGCTGGTGACGCCGGACCCCTCGCTGAAGGACGTCGACGCGGTGAAGGTCACCGTCTCCGTCGACGGCACTGCCAAGGGCACGCTGGAACTGCTGCACCCCAACGCCATGTACCGGTCGGACTACAACAACGGCGACGGCCGCCCCGACTACAACTACTCGCGCCGGGCCTGGTCGGTGGAACTGCCGTGGGACTGGGTCAAGCCGGGCATGAGCCTGAGTGTCAGCGACAGCAAGTCACGCAGTGGCAGCCTGGCCGCCGACAAGATCGATTTCGGTGCCCCCGCCGAGCTGGTGGTGCACAACATCCGCCTGGGCATGCTCACCGATCCACCGGCCGAGAGCGATGCGTTCTGGCTGTTGAAGAACCCCGAGCAGGGTGCGGCCGACTACTTCCAGACCATCCCCGCCGCCCGCTTCACCGTGGCCTATTACGAGCCGATGAAGCTGGACAAGGTGATGGTGGCCAACGGCACCATCTACGACACCGCCAGCAGCGGCGAAGGTGGCGTGTACTCCGGCGACATGCGCGAGAACACCGGCAAGTCCACGGTCAGCGTCGGCATCAACCTGGCCAACTTCGGCGCCACCGCGTCCGGCATGGCCGGGCAGTCGCAGCCGCAGTGGTTCCAGAACGTGGTGGCACACCACGCCGTGGGCAGGTACAGCAACGGCGTGCAGAGCCATGGCCTGAGTGGCGGCAACGGCATGCTCACGCTGTACTCCACCAGCGGCAACGAGTTCAGCCATGAAATCGGCCACCACTACGGGCTGGGCCACTACCCCGGCCAGTCGGGCGACAACTACTTCCTGTCCGGCCACCACCACGACAGCGGCTGGGGCTATATCGCCTACCGCAAGCGCATGCGCGGCAACCTGCACTGGAGCCGCGCCAAGAACGGCGGCCTCAGCGGCATGCCGATCTACGACGACACCTACAGCTTCGCCACCGACGCGATGGCTGGCGGCAACTATTCCAGCGCATTGTCGCGCTACACCCATTACACCGGTTACAGCACCAGGATCGCGATCCAGCCGCGCCTGGACAAGCCGGTGCCCACGCAGAGCGCTTCCACCGGCTACCTGGGCTGGAATGCCGACACCCGCAAGATGGAGCCGGTAACCGGCAAGGTGCCCAACAACAGCCAGTTGTTCTTCAACTCGCCTGACGGCAACTACCTCAAGCCACGCCTGGTAGGTACGGAAGTGTTCACCGTGCTCGGCGGCTACGACCCCGATACCGGCAATGCCCTGCTCTACCCCGCGTTCCGCGGCAACTGGGGCAATGTGTTCGACCTGCCGGCGCCGGTGGCCAATGCCAGCAACCGCCAGTGCTGGCTGGAGGTCGGCTTCAGCGGTGGCGGCAGCAAGCGCATCGCGGTGGCCGGCAACATCCTGCAGAACGGCTCGGTCAACAAGCTGCACATCAACCTGGCCCAGGCCGACAAGCCGCAGCAGGCCAGCCTGCAATGCCAGGCACCGGGTGCGGCGGTGACCACGCTCGCCAGCATGAGCTTCCCGCAGAACCTTGCGCCGATGAAGGCACCGGTGGTGGTCGGCAAGGAAGCGGGCTACAGCGCACTGCGCGCAGTCGAACTGCCGGAGCTGGAAACCTTGCTGGTTGCCGCCGGCGGCAAGCCGCTGATCAACCTGGGCGCGCGTGGCAACCTGCTGTACGCCAGTTGGGGCGGCGATGCCACCGGGCTGTCCAGCCAGGCACGCCAGGTCCGCGACGCCTACATCGCCCAGGAAACCAAGGCCAAGCGCCTGAACCGCTGGATGAACCGCTACCGCAGCGATCTGCAGGCCAGCAACAACTCCGCTGCGGTGGATGCGCTGAAGAAGCTGCTGGACACCCTGGGACTGCGCCAGAGCCCGCTGCTGCCGGTGGGCCAGCAGATGCTGGTGACCGGCAACAAGCACTGCCTGAAGACCGAAGACGTGGACGGCAAACCGTCGGTCTACATCGCGCAGGCCAGCAGCTGCACCGGTGCCGACAACGAACTGTGGATGGCCGACCTGCGCGGTGCGATCCACAGCGTGGCCAATCCCACCATGTGCCTGTCCGGCAGCGGTGGCAACAATGCGGCCGTGACCCTGGCACGTTGCGACCGCACGCTGGACGCGCAGATGTTCGACCTGAGCGGCTTGCCGAGGATCCTGCGCAACACAACCTGCCTTGACCTGTCCGGCGGCTTCCTCACCAACGGCCGCGGCAAGCTGATCACCTACAACTGCAGTGGTGGCGGCAACCAGCAGTGGACCGGCCTGAGCGCCAACGACAATGCCTTGTTGGCGCTGCTCAGCCCCAACAACCTGGTCGTGATGCGTGGCTTGAACATCCAGTAAGTGCTGACGCCCGGGGCCCCGTGCCCCGGGCACTACTACCGCCATGATCCTGCGCGCCCTGCCATCGACCGTGTTCTGCCTGCTCGCCATCGCCGTCGGCGCCGCCGCGCAGGCGGCTGAACGCAGCCCCCGTCCACCGGCGCTTGCAGGCACCGGCCAGGAGGCCGTGCCACGCCTGCTGGGCACGCTGGTGCATGTGCAGCCCGAACGTTCACTGGCCGTGCTGGGCAGCAATGGGCAAGCCGCACAGACCGTGCGGATCGGCCAACTGCTCGACAATGGCCTGCGCCTTGAGGCGATCGCCAGCGATCACGTGGTGGTGACCCGCGCCGGCCAACGCTATTCACTGCCGCTGCTCGGCCAGGCGGCAGGCCAACGTCGTCCTGCTACTGCACCACGGCCTGCGGGGAACACGATGGACACCAGCAGCGATGCCAGCGCCCCCTCGGCCGCCACCGCCAGTGCCTTGCGCGCAGGCAACCTCGACGACGTGCGTGCAGCCTGCGCCGATCCGTCCCTGATGCAGGCACTGCCGGCCGCGCAGAAAGCCGAACTGGATGCACTGGGCGTGTGCACGCCGCACTGACCCACGCCGATCCGGGGTTCACCCCGCGCCCGGCATACTGTTGGCCTGAACACCATCAGGGCCACCCCATGAATACCGCCACCGAGCTGCTGCAGATCGCCTGCCCGCACTGCAATGCGATCAACCGCGTACCCGCGGCACGGCTGGGCCAGTCACCGGCCTGCGGACGCTGCCACCAGGGTTTGTTCACCGGTACGCCAATGGTGTTGAATGCGGCCGCGTTCGACGCCCATGCCAATCGCTCGCAGATTCCGCTGCTGGTGGATTTCTGGGCCAGCTGGTGCGGCCCTTGCCGGCAGATGGCGCCGGAATTCGCCAAGGCCGCCAGCCAACTGGAGCCGCGCATGCGCCTGGCAAAACTGGACACCGAAGCCGAGCCGGCCATCGCCACCCGCTACGGCATCCGCAGCATCCCGACGATGCTATTGATCCTGGGTGGGCGCGAGATCGCCCGCCAATCGGGCGCCATGCCAGCCAGCAGCATCGTGCAGTGGGCGAGCGCGCAACGGTAGTAGCCGCTGCACCTGCTCCAGCGTACGCCGGCCCCGCCAAACGGTCATCCCGGTCATTCCATTCCCACGCCGGAAACCTAAGCTCAGCCCATGACCGGGTTGAGCAGACTGCAACAGGCCATCGCAAGGCACAGTGGCGACGGTTTCTGCGCCACCGCGATACCGCGCCTGGCCTTGATGCGTTCGGAGAAGCCCAGCAACGCATCGGCATCGGTATTCGAAGCCTGGCTGCTGGTGGTCGCCCAGGGCAGCGTGCGCATGCTGCTGGGCACGGAGCATTGTGAACTTGCCGCTGGGCACTATGCCGTCACCACGGTAGACCTGCCGCTCAGCGGTCGGATCCACCAGGCCGGTGCGGCCCGCCCTTATCTCGGCCTTGCGCTCAGCCTGCAGCCGGCGATGCTGGCGGACGTACTGCTGCAGATGGGCGAGCAGGCCCGCGACCTGCCGCCTTCGGCAGGCATGGCCAGCGGCACGCTGTGCACGCAACTGCTGGACCCGCTCATGCGCCTGCTTGAGCTGCTGGAACAATCCCACGACATCGCCATGCTGGCGCCGCTGATCGAGCGCGAGATCCTGTACCGGCTGTTGTGCGGGCCGCAAGGCGCAATGCTGCGTCAGCTGGCCTTGGCCGACAGCCGCCTGTCGCGCATCAGTCGTGCCATCGCGCGTATCCGCGGCACGTATACCCAGCCACTGCGTGTCGGCACGCTGGCGCAGGAGGTGGGCATGAGCCCCTCATCGCTGCACCGGCATTTCAAGGCGGTCACCGGCATGAGCCCGCTGCAGTACCAGAAACGGCTGCGCCTGCAGGAAGCCCATCGACGGCTTGCCAACCATCAGGACAGTGCGGCCCGCATCGCCTTCGCGGTGGGCTATGAAAGTGCCTCGCAGTTCAGTCGCGACTACCGCAACGTATTCGGCATTCCGCCCGCGCGCGATGCCGCCCGGCTCCGCCACCGACTGTTGCATGGCGACCGGTTGGACTGACTGTCCCGCACCCGCGGCCGGCTGTTCCCCGCCAGTGAGGCTGTTTGGCAGCATCGGGCAAGAATCTGCCCGTGCGCGGCAAACAGCGCCCCCGCCAACGGCTTACCTTCCTGCCTGATGCCCGGGCATAGCCCATTCCCTTGAAGGAGGCCGCGATGAAAGCTTCTGTTGTCAATGCAGTGGGTGGTGGTTTTACTGTGCAGGAGCTGCAGCTTGCACAACCACAAGGTCGGGAGGTGCTGATCCAGGTCAGGGCCTCGGGGCTTTGCCATAGCGACCTGACGCTGGCGGAAACAGGCTTTGGCTATTCCCCCCCCATGGTGCTGGGCCACGAAGTTGCCGGGGTGGTGATCGCGGTGGGTGAACAGGTCAGCGAATGCGCTGTTGGAGACCATGTCGTCGGCTGCCTGATCCAGTTCTGTGGACGCTGTGTGCCATGCCTTTCCGGGCACACCCACGCATGCCTGCACCCCGAAGCAACCCTGCGTGGCCCCGACCAGCCCGCGCGGCTGTGCTGCAGCGATGGCCAGCCCGTCGAGCAGGGCTTTGGATTGGGCGGCTTCGCCGCCCAGGTGCTGACCCACGAAAGCCAGCTGGCAGTGGTACCCAAGGCGCTGCCGTTCGAACAGGCCGCAGTGCTGGGGTGCGGCATGCTCACTGGCGCCGGCGCCGTGCTCAATACCGCCAAGGTGCGACACGGGGAAAGCGTGGTGGTGATCGGCGCAGGTGGCGTCGGGCTTTGCGCCGTTGCCGGTGCCGTGTTGGCCGGTGCATCACGTATCGTTGCCGTGGACCTGGCCGAGGGCAAACTGCAACGCGCACGCGGATTGGGCGCGACGGATACCATCGATGCCAGCCAGACAGAACCGGTGCAGGCATTGAAGGCATTGCTGCCCGGCGGCGCTGACCATGTATTTGATTTTGTCGGCGTACGCGCGGTGGTCGAGCAGGGATTGCAGATGCTGGCCAAGGGCGGGGGCCTGTACCTGATCGGCATAGGCGACGGCACCACGCGTATCGACCTGCATACCCTGGGCATGATGAGCAACCACAACCGCATCGTGTCGGTATACATGGGCTCGTCCAACCTCAAGCGCGACATCCCGTTCTATGCGCAGATGGCGCTGGCAGGGCGCGTCAATCTGGCCGCACTGGTTTCGCGGCAAATTGCGCTGTCACAGATCGACGAAGGTTTCCGCTCGCTGAAGGACGGCTCGACCGCCCGTGTGGTGATCACCGACTTCGAGCATTGACCCTTCGCGGCAGAAACGACCCACACCCACGTAGTGCCGAGCCATGCTCGGCAGGGGCGTTCCCGGCGCAGGCAGCCGCGCCAAGGCTTCAAAAGCTACCCCTCCCCAACCCTCCCCTGCGCTGCGCGCAAGGGAGGGGTCAAAGCACTCCACCTGCGCCGAATATGTAGTGCCGAGCCATGCTCGGCAGGGGGCTTTACCCGCCAAAGCCAACGTCGCCTTCACTCCAATCCCCGCTCCGCGCCCCGGTCCTTGCGCTGGCGCAAGGTCGTTCGAATGGCTGCGAACC